>JAEUUU010000189.1 GCA_016787345.1 Saprospiraceae bacterium
AGGTAGGGGCTTGGATTGATGGCCTTGTAGCGTTCGTACAAAGGCAACAAAGGGCCGGAATAATGGGCCTGTAGGCGCCGGCTCAATACGATTTCGAGCAGCTCGCCTTCGTTGCACAGCTCGATGCCGCGGCTAACCTGCCGGCGGAAAGTATCGTCGTCGGGTGTGGCGGTAAATGCCCCGATGTGCAGGGTTTCCGTTGTGCCCGATACTTCCGGCTCTTCCTGAAAAACGTGCAGGTGCTGTTCCGTTGCCTCCGCTGCATCGCGGTCGTCGGCGCGGGTGACGTAGAGCGTCAGATCCCGGGTCAGGTGATTGAACAACAGAATGGTATCGTACAGAAACAGGTGAAAATCGGGCTCCGGACAGTTTTTGGCATTGGGCAGGTCTTCGAACAGGTAGACGAACTGGTAGGCCAAAGCGCCATAAAAACCCATGAAATTTTTCTCCTCGCTGCGAAATGCCGCCAGCAAACGCCGCAAAGGCTGCGCGATGTTGGAGCGTTCGAGGCGCTCGTCTTCGGGGCCGTTGAAGGGCGTTTTGGGGATGTGCAGCAAAAGCCGCCCGTCCTGATCGGAACGCACAAACTCCGCAAATTCGGCTTTTATAAAATCGTAAAAAACCTGTCCGCGCGGATGCAGCAGGCGTACCAGCAGGTCATCGTGTTTGCCCACCAGTTCGAGCGGCGGTTCGAGACCAATGAGCGACATGCGGCTGCTTTTGTCGACGGCAGATGCAGATTCAAAAAGACAACTGGGGCCGTGGCCCTGTACGCGGCGGTAAAACCGGAGCGGATCGCCGTAAGGAAGGCGCGTGGTTTGGGTGTGCATTTTTATTTTGTATTAATGTACTGGTACGACGATGCAAAGATGCATAAAAAAAAGCCGGGTATGCAAGTGCCCCGGCTTATTTTAGGAAAAAAATCAGGCGTACCTGCGCCACACTTCGAGGTACTTTTTGATCGCCTCTTTGTTGTCGCGGTACACTTTAGCGCCCCGGGTGGCCGTGACGATGCTGCAAGGCACTTCCTTGGCCACTTCGCGCTGGGAGAGGCCGCGGTCGAAGGCATCGAAAATTTTCCAGCGTTCGATCATGAGGTCGCGTTCGTGCTCGGTGAAGGTGAGGTGCAGGAGTTCGTCGAATTCGGCGGCGGAGCGGGTGGAGCGGAACAGTTCGTAAAGCATGGGTCAGGGCATGAATATACTTGGCCGACAAAGTTGAGAAAGTTTTTGCAGTGCGGGCCATATGTCAGGACTGTGTAAAAATTTTATACATAAAATTTTGTCTAATCCCTGAAAAGCATAATAATTTTAACCTAAATTTAAAAACAACATTTCCAAATTGAAAACTTTCTCACAATGCTCAAAATCAAAAGAATTCCGGTTTTCTTCCTGATCGCCTTTTTCGGCTTGCTCTTTGCGCAGGATTTTCTCAGCAGCTGCGGCGGCAACACGCCTGCCGGTCAAATTATCAGCGCTGTGCTCCAGATCGGCTCGGACGACTGGAAAATGCCCGTCGACGTAAATAACGCGGGTAAAAACGCGACGCAGGCCGATTACTACCACTTTGGCTGGCAGTCTTTCATCGCCGCCAACTGGCCAGCTGATCCTACTTATCGCGGCAAGCCCGACACCACCAAACGTATCGGCGCGCTCGATGCCCAGGGCAACCCGCTTTCGGTCGTGTGGGAAGCCTGGCAGGAACAATACGAAATTTTCCTGCCCGGCGGCAAAAATCCCGGTCCCTGGAACCAGCCCGGCGAAGGCTGCGACGGCGGTAGTCTGGGCATGAAACGCCTGGCCGCATTTTCAAAAACCGACACATCGGGGGTCGTCAACGATGCTTTTGACGAAGCCACGGGGCAGCCGCTCATCGACCAGTGGTCGCAATACGTGCGCTACGAAGTGCGCGTAAGCGAGTCGGAGTACAACTATTACGTGACAAACTCCTACTACGACGCCGATTCGCAGATCGTAGCCGTACAGCAAAACCGCTTCGTCGGGTTCCCGAAAGGCAACCAGACCATTCCGGGCCTGCCGGCCTGGTCGCAGTTTGGCGCCACAGAGATCAAAGCTTCCTGGCGCGTATTCCCCGACAACGCCACGGCTGCTGAAAAAAGCCGCTATTTCCGCACAAAAGCTATTCTGGTGGACTCGTACGGCAATTGTTCCGACACCGCCGAAGTCGGCCTGATCGGCTTGCATATCCTCCGCCTGACGCCCAGCACGGGCGCGACCTGGTACTGGGCTTCTTTCGAACAGGTCGACAACCTCTCGCTGCAGCCGCAATTCGGTGGCACCTTGCCGGCGCATCCGAATTTTAATACCAATCCGCCGGTGATGTACGGCGATTCGGGCTATTCGTACAAGCCGGCCCCCATCAAGTACGGCCAACCGCTGCCCGCGCCGAAACCCGTGGGCGTCAGCGCGCCGCCGTTCCGCTCCACCGACCCCTTGCTCGATTCCATCAATATGGCCTACAATAAAATGCTCGCCGGTACGCCCTTCCAGTTTTATCAAATGATCGGCACCGTCAATCCGCCCTATGCCGGCCAGACGAACCCGACGATCGACTCGGTTCCCGGCAACAAATACCCCGCCGTGGCGGTCAATACAGCCCAAATGGCAAACAGCACCATGGAAACCTACGGCGTGAAGAGCAACTGTGTGACCTGCCACATGTTCGGCTACCCGCAGTTGCCGCCCAACTACCCGACGCCGTACAGCTCCAGTTTGCAGGTGTTTACCTTCCTGCCGGGCCTGGCGGAGAGCAGTGGCGCGGCAGCAAAGAAGAAGAAATAGCATAGTTGCTGCCTGACGAATGAGGCTGTCGCGCAGACTTGCGGGACAGCCTCATCTGTTTCGGTACATGACGGCAGTGGATCAACGGGCGATCAGCAGTTTTTCCGACCACATTTGCCCGTTTGCCCGTTTGCTCAGGAGCACGATGTACGGCTGGGCCGGCCAGTCGGTGCAGGAAACCGTAAGGCGGCCGGTGAAATCGTTTTGCCGGTAGATTGTCTGGCCGAGCAGGCTGACGATATGCAGGTCGAAGTCCGACGGGTTGTCGCTGCTGGTTTCGATTTGAAACGACAGATCAGCAGGATTGGGAAAAATGGAGAACATTTTGCCGACCGTTTCGTCATTCGTTCCCACTGCGCCGCAGTGTTGGCATTCTCCGGAATCGACGATTACCATGCCGTTGTGGTGAAAACAGCCGGGCAATGGGGCATAGCTGCTGGCGGCAAGGCTCGAATAATTGCCCAGCAGGCCCACGGTATTGCCCATTCCTTCCATTATCAGATGGGTGTATCCGATGCCGTTGAGGTGCAACAGGGATATTTTTTTCCGTCCCGAAGGGAAAAAGGAAACATCGGTGACCTTGTAAAGAACGGCAGAACCGTCGTTTTTCGGGGCTGCGACCGTATCGCCGACCGACCATCCGAAATCATAGAGCAAAATATCCACGCCAGTGGGCAAGTCGAAAAGATCGGCCTCATACACGCCAGCCTCGGGCGGGGGAAGGGTGAATTTGCGAAAAAACACCTTCTGGCCGTCCACATGAATTGCACCGATATTGATGGGCGGACCCGGGTAAACGTTGAGCGCATAATCGCAGTTCGTACCCTGTGTTTGCAGGGTACATTCCGGCTGCAGCATCAGTTTTTGATAGGTCTGGCCCTGCACCGCGGTGTCGCCGTCCAGGTATTCGCGCCAGGTATCGTAAATAATACTGCCGCCAATGCAGCCGGATGCCCGGGTAGTGATCCATTCGGCATCGGCAACAGGGAAGGGAAAGTTGGTTTGCGCAACGGACGAAAGCGCGAAAAAGAAACTCCCGATCAGAAAAAACAGGCTTTTTTTCATCGTTAAAAACAGGCAGGTAAAGAATCGCTTTGACCGATACTACCGATCTTGGAGCGAAATAAAAGGCTTATTCCATGAAGAAAATCGTCACAGCCCGGCTTTTTTTCCTTGTCATCGTCTGTTTCCGTACCGGTTCTCTTTTCGCCCAATGGTCGGCCATCCTCACCGGCGCTACCGACGATATGAACTGCGTTTCGTTGGTGGGCAGCCAGATTTTCATCGGCGGCGATCTGATAGTCAAGAGCCCCGACGGCGGCGCCAGCTGGAGTGTGAACACCCTGAAACACGCTTCGGGTTTCGAACTGATCGGCACCAGTTTGAACGACATTCATTTTTTCGATGCGCAAAACGGCGTGGCTGTCGGCCTGATAGAAGGCGCCGGACAGGACATCATCCTGCGCAGCACCGACGGCGGCGCCAGTTGGTCGTATGCCTATCAGGGCTTCGGCAATGGCGGCGCTTTTTTTATACTGTACGACCTGTTTTTTATCAACAGCACTACTGGCTGGGCAGTGGGCAGCAACGGCAATATTTACAAAACCGTCAATGCCGGCGTTAGCTGGGCCGTACAGGCTACGGGAACCGTCAGCAGCCTTTATTCCGTCTTTTTTGTCGATGCCAACCTCGGCTTCGCCGCCGGCGACAACGTACTGCTCAAAACCCTCGATGGCGGCGCGAACTGGTCGCCCACCAGCCTCGACGGCGCCGAAAGAGTTGCGTTTGCAGACCCCAATACCGGTTATGCAGGCAGCGGCAACACCTTGTACAAAACAACCGACGGCGGGCAAAACTGGACCCTGTTGCCGCTACCCGAAGTCAGCGGCTACCTGACCGATCTGCACCTTATCGGCCCGCAAACCTGTTACGCCCTGTTCACCAACACCGTACTGCGCAGCACCGACGGCGGCCAAAGCTGGGAAGAAACAGCCGGCTCCAGCGCGTTCAATTTAGCGCGGCAGTTCGAGTGGCTCAACGACCAGCAGGCCGTGGCCGTAGGCGGTGCGGTGTTTTGCTGGGTCACCACCAATGCCGGCGCGCCATACAAGCCCATGGCGGATTACGCCATTCCACAACCCCTGTGCAGCGGCGTACCCCAGACGATCGCCAACGAAACGGCCGATTTGCCCAATTATACCTACCAATGGTTGCTCGATGGCATTCCGGTTTCTACGCAACGCAATCCGGACATCATTTTTCCCAATCCCGGAACCACCTACCAGCTCCGCCTGGAGGTATCCAACGGCGCCGCTACCGATGTGGCGGAGTATTTTATGCAAACAACGCCCCTAGTCCAGTTGGCAACGCCCAACCTGTTTCCCACCGGCAACCAACTGTGTCAGGGAGACCCCCTCGTGTTGTATGCCGAACTGAACAATGCCGCGGTTTGGACCCTTAGCGCCAATGGACAACCCACGGGTCTGGGTGGTAATCTGGTGCAAATCAGTTACCCGGACACACCGCAAATCACGACCACCTATCAACTGCATGGCGAACTTGCCGGCGTCTGCAATACCGCCCTTGCAGATGCAGAAACCACGGTAACGGTGACGCCCCTGCCTGTGGCCGTGGAAATTCTGGCCGAAAAGCCATTCGTCTGTCCCGGAGAAACAACCCGTATCCTGATTCCCAATTCTGTGCCCGGGGTGGCGTACCGGCTGTACGCTTTTTCGAGTGCCGGCAACCCGAACGAAACCCAGACCGGCAACGGCGACACCTTGTTTTTCCAGACGCCGCCCGTGCAGGACTACCTGTATTACCAGCTCGAAGTGAGCAACCAAAACTGCCTGCGCAACTTCGGCCAGATGGTCACCGTGGCGCCGGAGTTTTTGCTGGCAGTGTTGCATGAAACCCAGACGTTTGGGGCAGTAGGGACGCCAATGCAACTCAATGATACCTTCAATCTATCCGGGAATATCATTTGGGAATTCGGTCCGCTGGCTCTGCCGCCAACAGCTACCGGACTTGATCCTGTTTTTCAATATACCGAACCCGGATTTTATACCTTCTATGTCAAATCCGTTGGGCAGGGTAGCTGTATGGCCGGTGACTCCATGCTAATTGAAGTTTTTGGTCAAAACAACTTTCCGGCGTCATCTATGGCTCTTTGTGATGAATACCCGACTACACTCCTTGCTACCAGAGTAGAAACCCAGGAACAAATTCTTGATGTACATCGCACTGCAGATGGAACGACCTATACCATTGGTTACCGTTCAGAGAACTACTCAGGATTGCGTCATAACCTGTCCATCCACAAAATTGGGTCTGACGGTAGTGAAATCTGGTCTTATTTCCTGCCGTATAGTGCCCAGGCGGCCGATGTGGTACAACGCATCGGCACCTCGATTGCAGCCGACGAGGCAGGCAATATGTACATTACAGGTACCTACTACGGCAGTGAGATCAGTCTGGGTGGACAAATTATTTACAGTGGCTGGCCCACGCTCGAGGCTTTTGTCGCCAAGCTCGACCCGCAGGGCAACCTGCTCTGGCATATCCGGATGCCCGGCGCCGGCGCGCCGGTGGGCGTTACCGATTTGTTGTACCTCAACGACCAGCAGATCTATCTCGTGGCGCCGGAGACCTTCGTGTTTGAATTCCCCGATGGCTTTAAATATAAGTTTCAGTCCAACGATTTGCTTGGTATGATCCAGATCGACGCCGACGGGCACTTCGTGCGCGCCCGGCCGATCGCCCAAACAGCGACCGACGAATATCATGTCCTGCTCAGCAACTTTAACCCCAATCTTGCCTACTTCGTCGGGCCAGCCACCACCCGGATCAGCCCGCGCATGGGGCTCGACAAGCAGGGGCGTATTGTGTTGGTAGGCGAGTTCCGTTCGCCGATGTTGGCAGGCGGACAGTTGCTGACGCCGAATATCATGCAGCAGCGCAACGGTTTTGTGGTGCATACCGACCAGAATATGGATGTCCTCGGCGCTTTTACGACCTATGGCGTGGCAGATATTTCAATCGGCTCATCTTCAATTTTTCATCAGATTAGCGGATCGCCGTCTTTTGCCCTCGACGAAGAGGGTAATATTGTTCAATCCTTTTATATCGATCATAAATACACTTACCAACCGCCCTTTCACTATGCCGAAATACTTGACGACGTGGTGGAATATGGCGATGATTCGCACTTTTTACTAAAATACGGTGCAGATGGCGACTTGTTGTGGTATCGGCGCAACGGCCCGCTGGCAAGTCCCTGGTTGGCAACAGTACCCGACGGGGGCATATATGCACTGGCTTCTTTTTACCGTGTACTGGGCCTCAATGACCCAGACGGTACCAAACGTGGTTTGGTCGGCCCTGGCCAGCGCGATATTGCCTTATTGAGTTGGGATAAAAACGGCGCTGCGACCGGCGCCCTGCCTTTGGGAACAGCAGGAGAAGATCTGCCGGGCTGGCTCTTGTCCGACGATTGTGGGGGGCTTGCGGGTTTGTTGGCAAAGAATGTAGGGACGTACTTCAATAACGATTCGCTGCAGTATTACCGGCTGGTTGAGTTTGGCCCGCTGGCCGACGACTGCGCGCAGGTTTGTCCTTTTGAAATTTGCCAGCAACCGCAGGCGCTTGTATTTTGCCGGGGCGGCGATGCCTGGCTGTACGTGGGCGCTGCCGGCGATAACCTGAGTTACCAATGGCAGCGTGAAACAGCCCCCGGCGTCCACGCCAATTTGGCCGATGATGCCGTGTATTCCGGCACGCAAACGGCGTTGCTGCAAATTTCGGCCGTCGAGGCCCCAGCGCTGGCCGGGCAGCAATACCGCTGTTTGGTAACCAATTCGTTTGATTCCACGATTGTTTCCGGTTCGGCCGTATTGCTTCCGCTCGATACGCCAGTGGTAGCGCCATTGCCGCCAGTGACGCCTGTCTCGCTTAATCAGTTTACATATCTGGTCGCCCAGGCCGCGGGCGATGGTCTGCAGTATGAATGGGAATATCTCGCTTTGGAAGGCTGGCGACCAGTGGCCGGATTGGCATTTTATTTATTCACAAACGAGGACTCCATGCTAATCAAAGCTTATTTGCCTTCTTTTCAAAACGGACAACAATTGCGTTGCCGCATTTTCAACGCCGAAGGTTGCTTTGTGTATACGACGGTGACGACCCTGCAATTTGTCAGCGAAACTGCCGATCCGGCAGCGCCGGAACTGGCGGTTCGGGTAGGCCCAAGCCCTTTCACCGACGCGCTTTCCCTGACCGTTGAAACGAACGGGGGCGAAAGCGTCTGTTGGACGGTATTCGACGTCAACGGGCGGGAAATTTTGCGCCAAACGGCCGCCGCACAACAAACAACCACCCTGCCAACGCGCTCCTGGCCGCCGGGCGTTTACCAGATCAGGGCCGAATGTGATGGCAGGGTGGTATGGAAGAGGGTGGTGAAGGGAAATTAGATCAGCTCGGGAGGCTTGTTTATAATTTGATGAAAATCCCCGCGCGGCGTTCCTGACGCGTCGCAATGCTGATAAAACATACCCCCGCAGGTAAATCTGCCACGGACAGGGTATTTACGCCCTCATGTTCGATTTGGCGGCGCAGTAAAACGCTGCCGTCCGGTGCTGTAATTTCTACCAAGGCGCCTGCCGGTGCATTCAGCTGCAATGTGTGCGTAACGGGGTTGGGGGACACAACAAGCGGGGCTGTATAGCGGTGTTCGAATGCGCCGACAGCGCCGGAATAAAAGTATTCGCGGGTATGGGTAAAACCATATTGTCCCGTGCCGGTATTCAAAATGTACGATTTTTCAAGTTTGGGATATGCATCCACATAAAAAGTAGTGGTCTTCAATTCTCCGCTTACCGGAATCCCATTGAAGAAATTAGTACTCTTTCTTTGAATCGGGCGCTCCTGATCGTCCAGCAAAATCTCTGTTTGGAAAATGAGATGGAAAATTCCGGCATCCAGGTAAAAGACCTCATAATTTATCAGGGCGCCACCGGGAGAATAATCCTGATTTATCCATTGGACCAGTTGCAGTCCGGTCGGTGTATTGTCAAAATATGATACGGAATCCAACAAATTCCCGGCGTAATAATATTCAGCCTTTCCCGTCAACTCCCATACGCTGCTTCCGCCGGCCTGTGTATAGTAATATACCTCATCCAGGATATCGTCGGATTGGAAAACGATGTTGGTTCGATAGGAATTTTGGAGTTGCCCCGTTGTCGTATTGTAAATTCTGGTTGTAAATTCTATCGGGTCCAAATTGTCATCGTAGATGAACTCCTGGGTCCTGCTCAGCTTTAAATCACTCGAATTGGCCGGCTTTGTATAGGTTTTGGTCGAGTCGACTTCGTCTGTCAATGGGCTATAGAATTTCAACGTCAGCTCGGTTGTATCGAAAATGCTGTTTTCCAACCGTTCGATAAAGTCGTACGTATGCAGATTATTCGCCGACTTCACACGGCTTGTCGTGCGTTCTAACAATTCAAACCCGTCTCCGGGTGATAAATCGTAGGTGTTTTTAATTTTCAGGGTATCGGGGTAAGTGTAGTATTCCCTTCGATATAAGATCGAGTCCTGGAGTGAAAACTTGAACCCAGATTCCCAGACAGAGTCCAGTTGTATGGCATTTGTACGAGTTGCCGCCGTCGAACCAGTCTCAAACGAAGGCGCCCGGAAAGCCACCACTGACGGGATTTGATATTCGGAGAACCCCTGGGCAGGAAGGGAATGAAGGCCGGGGAGCAGGAGCAGTGCTAACAGGAGTCGTTTCATTTTGTTTTTTGAACAAAAATAAAAACTCCCCAATGGTTGATACCATTGGGGAGTGCTGTTAACAACCGGACGTCAGGACAATCAATACCGGTAATACTCCGGCTTGAACGGTCCTTCCACTTCCACACCGATGTATTCGGCTTGGTGGGGGCGCAGTTCTTCCAGTTCCACGCCGATTTTGGCGAGGTGCAGGCGGGCTACTTTTTCGTCGAGGTGTTTGGGCAGCATGTACACCTTGTTCTCGTAGCTGGCGGCATTTTGCCAGAGTTCGAGCTGGGCCAGCACCTGGTTGGTGAAGGAGTTGGACATCACGAACGAGGGGTGGCCCGTGGCGCAGCCCAGGTTGACGAGGCGGCCTTCGGCCAGCACGATGATGTCTTTACCGTCGATGTTGTACAGGTCGACCTGCGGTTTGACGGTCACTTTCGTGTGGCCGTAGCTGGTGTTCAGCCAGGCCATGTCGATCTCGTTGTCGAAGTGGCCGATGTTGCACACAATGGTTTTGTCGTTCATCAGGCGGAAGTGTTTTTCCGTCACGATGTCGCAGTTGCCGGTGGCCGTCACGACGATGTTGGCGCGCGGGATGGCGTTTTCCATACGTTTTACCTCGAAACCGTCCATAGCGGCCTGCAGGGCGCAAATCGGATCGATTTCGGTTACGATCACGCGGGCGCCGGCGCCGCGCAGCGAGGCGGCCGAGCCTTTGCCCACGTCGCCGTAGCCGGCCACGACGGCCACTTTGCCGGCGATCATGATGTCGGTAGCACGGCGGATGGCGTCGACGAGACTTTCCTTGCAGCCGTATTTGTTGTCGAATTTCGACTTGGTAACCGAGTCGTTGATGTTGATGGCGGGCAGGGGCAGGGTGCCTTTGGCCACGCGCTCGTAGAGGCGGTGTACGCCGGTGGTGGTTTCTTCCGAAATGCCGCGGATACCTTTTACCAGTTCGGGGTATTGGTCGAGCACCATGTTGGTGAGGTCGCCACCGTCGTCGAGGATCATGTTGAGCGGCTGGCCGTCTTTGAAGGCAAAAAGCGTCTGCTCGATGCACCAGTCGAATTCTTCGGCGTTCATGCCTTTCCAGGCGAACACGGGGATGCCGGCAGCGGCGATGGCGGCGGCGGCGTGGTCTTGCGTGGAGAAGATGTTGCACGACGACCAGGACACCTCGGCGCCGAGTTCGACAAGCGTCTCGATCAGAACGGCGGTCTGGATGGTCATGTGCAGGCAGCCGGCAATGCGGGCGCCTTTCAGCGGTTTGGAGGCGCCGAATTCTTCGCGCAGCGACATCAGGCCCGGCATTTCAGCCTCGGCAAGCTGGATCTCTTTGCGGCCCCAGTCGGCCAGGGCAATATCTTTGACTTTGTAGGCAGGGCGAGTTTCGACAGATGTCATGTTGAATGTGCGAATGTGCTAATGAGGGAATGTGCGAATGTGCTAATGGGGTAGGAACAACCACTAAACGAAACAAACTTCGTTTTGTTGGCCAAAACGGGCCGCAAAGATAGGGGCTTTGCAGGCCAAATTCGCCCTTTGGCCCAATCTTGTTTTGTCAACGTTGTGCAAACAAGCGCCCGTTTACAAATCAAATTCTTTTAAAACCTGCCACTTCGCCGTTAAATCCTCCTGCCCGATCAGGCTGACAGTGCGGAATGTTATGG
>JAEUUU010000018.1 GCA_016787345.1 Saprospiraceae bacterium
CACCTGGGCCGAAAATCTCGGTTTGCCGAACATCGGCGAGTATTTCTACCTCGCTTCCGACGACGAGCGCACCCACATGCTCCAGTTGTACAAATACGTCAACGCCAACGGCGGCAAGGCGGTGATGCCCGATCAGTTGGGCGAGCCGCAGCGCGAGTTCGGCACCGTGCTGGAAGCGTTCAAAAAGGTATTCGACCTGGAACACACCGTTACCCTCGCCATCAACGAACTGGCTACCTGGTGCCTCCAGAACGGCGAACACGCCACCTACCTCTTCCTCCAGCCCTTTGTACTTGAACAACAAGACAGCGAACGCAAAGTGAGCGAAGTGATCACTATCGTGGAGCGGATGGGCTACGAGGAGCGGAACTTGTACTATCTGGACAAGACGTTCAAAAAGATCAATCAGGGCGGAGAAAGCGCCTGAATTCAGGCTTCTCCCCGCATCCGCAACACCGCCAGCGCCAACACGACCGTCTCCTCCTCCGCCGTCAGCTCGCGCAGGAGCGTGACGGCGCGCGGCATCGGACTGTCGGCATGATCGGGGTGCAGGAGCGTGGCGGCGGGTTTACCGCCCACTTCGACGATAGACTGGGCGACGCCGCTGTTGTTGTCGACCCGGGCGATCAGTTTACTGCCTTTGCCCGCTGCAAGCAAGGCGCCGTTGACCAATACGCCCAGCGGCTGGAGATTGACCCAGATTTCCGTTTCCTTGCCTTTGAGCCGAAAAACGTATTCGCGGTCGCTGGTACGCGCCAGCAGTATAGGCGCTTTGGTCGGTCGTTCTTTTACAAAAGCGAGGATCGGCTCGTGATAAATACTGGTGAACACCCCGCCGGCAGGGCGCCCGAACCAGCCAGCTTTCTGCGCCTGAGCCTTGTTGAGCGAGAGCAAATGCAGCATTTCCGCATCCCAGGGCACCAGGGCGCCGGTGAATTTTTTCAACGCATCGCGCAGGCGTTGTATGCGGTTGTTCCAGGCCTTGGTGCCCGGGCCGGCAAGGCGCTCGTCGATCATGTCGCCGATGGCTTCGATGATGCCGCCGATGTTGACGGCGGAAAGTAAAAGCGGTATTACGAATGTCAGTTGCATGGTCGGAAGGCGCAAAAGTACGACGGAGACGGATCGTTCGCCAGAATTTTAAGGGCTGCGCCTTTTAAAGCCACTTTTACAGAAGTTGTTCAAGCAGCCATTTCTTTTCGGCAATGGCGGCGGTTTGCTCCACTTCTTCGCGCAGGGCTGTGCGCGAGGAGCGGTCCTGCGGATCGAGGCGCGTCATTTTTTTGACCATCCGCAAAAGCCTTGAATAATTATCTCGCTGATAACCAATGTCTTTCAGGCGCCGTAAATAGACCTGAAAACTGTCGAGATGCGATTCCAGCGCTTCCTGGTACCCGCGCTCGTAATAAATCCGCAACAAAATGGCGCGTGCGTCGAGGTTGGTGAGCGGGTCGCCGAACTCCCGTTCGCGGAGCAGGGTCATCGACTGGTCGTAGTCGGACTGCCAGAAATACCACACCGCGAGGTTGTAGCAATAGGCGCTGTGTTGTTCGCGGGGCGGGAGGTATTGGCGATAACTTTCGATAAAATTCCGCACCCACTCGTATTCTTTCAGGTTGAGACCCGCCGTAACGGCGTTTTTGTAGGTAAACCGCGACAAATAGCCGTGTTCGAAAAGCGCCCGGTTTTCCAGTCCCGAATGGTAAAGATCGAAGGCGGTTCGCATGTACTCCCGTTGCCCTCCGTTGATCTTTCGGATACAATAGTTGAGGGCCAAGAGGTATAAATCGCGGCGCTCGTTGTTGCGGAAAAGCCCCCAGTGGGCATCCAGCAGCGTTTTGGCGGTATGAAAAGCGGCCTCGTTGTTCGTGTCGCGCAGCGCTTCCAGCAGGTGTTCGTACAGCGCGATGGTATCTGTTCCCAGGGCAGGCGCCGTCGGCAAGTCAGCATCGCGGGAGACGGCTTTGGCTACCACGGTTCCGCATTCGTAGCGCAAACGGTTCAGGCGGTAGGCCGTCTCGGCCGCCTCGGCCAGCTCTCCGAGCGGAAGGCCGGCAGCGCGTTTTTGTACGGAGGCATATTCGAAATGTTCGCGCCGAAGAAGGTGCAACTGATAAAAATAGTGCTCGTCGCGGTATGGCTCGGCATCGAGGGCCGTGAGGGCCAGTTGCCATTCTTTTTCAAATTCAGGGCCCAGGCCGAGTTTGCGCAGGGCCCGGCTCCGCAACAATCCGACAGCGGCGGCGTCCGACTGCCATTCGCGCCAGGCCAGGTAGTCGCGCAGGGCAGCCGACAACCACGACATGAGGTGGTTCATGCGGCGGTCGTCGTACTTTTCATCCGGATAACAGGCGGAAAATGCCGCCTGCTTGTTCAGCATTTCAGGTTTGCCCGACAAGGCTTCGGTCAGGTAATCGAACAGCGCGGTCACGTCGGCGCGTTGGTTGTGGACGGGCGAAGCCAGCCATTTGCGCGCCTCGCGGCGCGATTTGAGGTCGAGTTTTTCCAATAACCTGAACAGCGTGGAGTTGCGCATCATTATTTGCAGCGGATTTGATTTACAAAATTATTGATAAAAATTGAATTAAAATATTGTAAATCAGTTTTTTAATTTAATATTCTTTTTTATAAAAAGCAAATTTTGTATTTGTAGATCAAACACGGAAGCCGCCACTTTTGACCCTGTAAACAGTCGGTGCACCCGCCTTGACCCACTCAGATTATGGAATCATCACTTTATCATCCCATGAGAAAAATTCTATTCCTCCTGATCGGATGGCTGGCGACCGTGCCGGCTTTCGCGCAGAGCAACTTTTACGTTCGTTTCCCCGACGACCTCGTGCTGACCACCAGCATTTCGGCCGATTACGGGGCGCCTGAAATACTGGTCGTCAGCGGCGATGCGCCCACGGTCAGTTTTGAAGATGCCGTATTCACCATCATTCCCTATGCCTGTACGCTGATCGAGCGCACCTGGACGATCAAAAGCAGCGCCTACAACCCCAACCTGCCCTGCACCGTAATCGGCAACCCAACGCCCAATTCCATCCAGACGAACCCGGAAAACCTGCCCGGTGTGGTGCTTTCTCCTGCCGGAACGGCCGCCCCCTGGGCGCCGACAGTGGCCTATTATGCGCCGGGCTCTCCGGCGCCGACCGATTACAGCATTTTTTGGTCGGATACGGCCAATTGTTACGAATACAGGCAATTTATCATGTACCTGGATTTTGTTGATCCGGTGATCGAGTATTGTTATCCATTTTGCCCCATCGTATTTGACGAGACCCCAAACGACCCTTTTTTGTGGAACAATCCGATCTGGTCTAACCCCGCCGACGGAAGTCACGACCTGTCAGAAGCGCCGCATGCCTGGAATATCACGGCTTCGGATGCTTTTTACGGCAACGATCTGGACATCTATTTTCAGCTGTTTCTGGATACCGACTTCGACGGTACGATGGAAACGGTCGTCAGCAGCCAAAACCCGCCTGCGCCCGGGCAGGTCAACCTGGGCAATGTTTTTAATCCCGGATTTACCGGCGGCACACCCGTCAATTTTGATGAAAGACCTGTATCTGCGGATCAGAAATACCGATTCGCAATTCGCCAGACGATTCATGGCGACACTGTAACGGCTACGATGCTCTGGAATACCGTGGCCAATCCCGACGGCTGGGTGACGCCGGAGTTTCCGCAGGGGACCCACAAAATCAAATGGTTCGTCGGCGACCCTTGCGGCAACGAGGCCGTCTGCGAACACCTGATCGGAATCTCTTCCAACAATTTTGCTTTCGAACAAACCCTCCAGGGCACAACCCTGATCGATGCCGATGCCGACTGCCAGCCCGACACGTCGGAGGTGCTGTTGCCCGGCTGGCGCGCCCGGCTGGAACTGCTCGACAGCCTCGGCGACCCCTTAGTCACGCAGTACAGTTCGGCTTTGCTCGACGGCAAATACCGCTTTTGGGTCGATACGGGCAGTTATTTGCTCAGCGTCGAAGCGCCCAACGGCTATTGGGAAGTTTGTCAGGACCCCATTCCGGTTCAGGTTGACTCCACGGGCGGCGTTACGGTCAATGACTTTGCCGCGCAGGCATTCGTTCAATGCCCGTTTCTGGAAACCGATATCGGCACCTGGGCCCTGCGGCGCTGTTTCAACAACACGTACACCGCCCGCTATTGCAATACCGGCACGGCGACCGCCGAAGACGCTTTTTTACGCCTGACGCTTGATCCTTTTATGAGCCTGGTATCCTCCGGGTTGCCCGGCATCGACGAGGGCAGCAACGTCTGGCGTTTCGAACTGGGCGATATCGAGCCGGGTGAGTGCGGTTCGTTCCCGCTTGTCATTTACCTCGACTGCGACAGTACGGTGGTGGGCCAGACGCACTGCATCGAAGCGCATATCTACCCCGATACATTTTGCCTGGATGCGCCGGGCTGGTCGGGCGCGAATATCGAGGTGGAGGGAGCTTGTCAGACGGACTCCGTTCGGTTTGTATTGTTCAATACCGGCACGGCGCCCAGTGCCATGCTCGATTACATCGTCATTGAAGACAATATCATCAACTACCAGGGGGCGTTTCAGTTGCCCCAGGGCGATTCGATGGTTGTGCTGTTGCCTGCCAACGGCAGCACCTGGCGCCTCGAAGCCGAGCAGGAGCCGGGCAATCCGCTGCATCCTTTCCCCTCGGCCACGGTGGAGGCCTGCGGATACAATGGCCTGGGCGGGTTCAGTTTCGGCTACGTGTCGCAATTCGGCGAAGACGACCGTGATCCCTTCGTTTCGATCGACTGCCGCGAAAGCACGGCAGCCTACGACCCGAACGACAAGCGGGGCTTCCCGCTCGGCTACGGCGACGAGCATTACATCCGGCCCGGCCAGCCGCTCGACTACCTGATTCGTTTCCAGAATACGGGCAACGACACGGCTTTCCAGGTGGTACTTCGCGACACCCTGCCTTTCTGGCTCGACCCGGTCACGGTGGTTCCGGGCGCTGCCAGCCACGATTACCGTTTCGAATTGTCGGGGACGGGCCAGTTGAGTTTTTTCTTCGACAATATTTTGCTACCCGATTCGACGACGAACGAGCCGGCATCGCACGGTTTTGTCAAATTCGAGGTGCAACAGCGCCAGAACATACCGCTGGGCACAGTGCTCAACAATCGGGCGGGGATTTATTTCGACTTCAACGAACCGGTCATTACCAATTACACGCATCACACAGTTGGGGAGAACTTTGTTGTAGTGCAGACGGATGAGTTACCCGCCGTGTTACCTTCTTTGCAGCTCAGGGTGTCGCCCAACCCCGCCCGCGAAGGCGACCTGCTCCGACTGTACGGCGCGGTGCTGGAGTCGGGCGTCATGGAGTGGATCGACGGCCTGGGCCGCACGGTACTGCGGCGGCAGATTGTGGGCAACACGGTCGGGACGAGCGGCGCCCATCTTCCTGCCGGGGTGTACGGCTTACGGGTGTCGAGCGCCGGGCGAGTGGTCGGGATGGGGCGAGTGGTGTGGCGGTGAGTAAAGGCAAGTCCTGCCGGTCAGAAATTAGGTCACGCAAAGCCGCAAAGCACGCAAAGAAATTGCCCAGGGGCGATCTTTGCGCGCTTTGCGGCTTTGCGTGAAACTTCATTTACTGCGGTCCTGCGTATCATACTTGCTTGCTAGACGGTCTGTTTTTAGTGTAATAGTTGTAGAATATTCAAAAGCGAATATGTTTTAATGAACGAACAACTACCAGACAGATACGTACCTGCGAGTCATCCTGGCATTTAACATTTGTTTTCCTGCCAAAAAAACACCCCCTTTGCCCCCCTTCCCTGTCAATCCGTCAGTTTTCCCTGCATGGCACAACGATTGATCAAACGCCAAGGTCGCGTTTTGCGACACCAGAAACCTTCCACCAATCAAGGATCAACGAATTACAAATCAATATGGGAAAAATCATCGGCATTGACTTAGGCACCACCAACTCCTGTGTAGCCGTCATGGTCGGCAACGAACCACAAGTGATCGCCAACGACGAAGGCGCCCGCACCACGCCCTCCGTGGTCGGTTTTCTCGACAACGGCGAACGCAAAATCGGCGCCCCGGCCAAACGCCAGGCCATCACCAACCCGACCCGTACGGTCTCCTCGATCAAACGTTTCATGGGTATGCGCTTCTCCGAATCCAGCAAGGAAATCGGTCGCGTACCCTACAAAGTCGTTCGCGGCGACAACGACACCACCCGGGTCGATATCGACGCGCGCCTCTACACCCCGCAGGAAATCTCCGCGATGGTGCTCCAGAAAATGAAAAAAGTGGCCGAAGACTACCTCGGCGAACCCGTTACCGAAGCCGTTATCACCGTGCCGGCTTACTTCAACGACTCGCAACGCCAGGCCACCAAAGAAGCCGGCGCCATCGCCGGCCTCGATGTGAAACGCATCGTCAACGAACCGACGGCCGCCGCCCTGGCCTACGGTCTCGACAAGCGCCACAAAGACATGAAAATTGCCGTGTACGACCTCGGCGGCGGTACCTTTGACATCTCCATCCTCGAACTCGGTGGCGGCGTGTTTGAAGTAAAATCCACCAACGGCGACACGCACCTCGGCGGCGACGACTTCGACCAGGTCATCATCGAATGGCTGGCCGACGAATTCAAACGCCAGGAAAATATGGACCTCCGCAAAGACCCCATGGCTCTCCAGCGCCTCAAGGAAGCCGCTGAAAAAGCCAAGATCGAACTATCGAGCGGTACCGAAACCGAAATCAACCTGCCCTACATCACGGCTGTTGACGGCGTGCCCAAACACCTGGTGATGAAACTCTCCCGCTCGAAATTCGAGCAGATGGTCGATTCGCTCGTGCAACGCACCCTAGAACCCTGCCGCCAGGCGCTCAAAGACGCCGGCATGCAGCCCTCCGAAGTCGACGAGGTAATCCTCGTGGGCGGCTCTACGCGTATCCCGCGCATCCAGGAGGAAGTCGAGCGTTTCTTCGGCAAAAAACCGAACAAGAGCGTCAACCCCGACGAGGTGGTCGCCGTGGGCGCTGCCATCCAGGGCGGCGTGCTCAGCGGCTCGGTCAACGATGTACTTCTGCTCGACGTGACCCCGCTCTCCCTCGGTATCGAAACCATGGGCGGCGTGTACGACGTGGTCATCGAAGCCAATACTACCGTGCCGACCAAAAAGTCGAAAACCTACTCCACGGCTTCCGACAACCAGCCGCAGGTGGAAATCCACGTGTTGCAAGGCGAACGCCCGATGGCGCGCGACAACCGCTCGGTCGGTAAATTTATCCTCGACGGCATCCCGCCGGCCCCGCGCGGCGTACCGCAGGTTGAAGTCACTTTCGACATCGACGCCAACGGTATCCTCTCGGTAACGGCCCTCGACAAAGGCACCGGCAAACAACAAAATATCCGCATCGAAGCCAGCACCGGCCTCTCCAAGGAAGAAATTGCCCGCATGAAAGCCGAGGCGCAGGCCAACGCTGAAACCGATCGCCAGTCCCGCGAACGCGCCGAAAAACTCAATCAGGCCGATTCGCTGATTTTCCAGACGGAAAAACAACTCGCCGAATACGGCGACAAAGTGCCGGCCAACCACAAAGAGAAAATCGAAAGTGCCCTGGCCGACCTGAAAGAAGCCCACAAATCGCAGGATCTGGGCCGCATCGACAGCGCTACGGAAGCCCTCACGGCTGCCTGGAGCGCCGCCAGCCAGGAAATTTACCAGGCTACCCAGGCGGCCAACGGCGGCAGCGCCGACCCGAACGCGGGCGCCGGCAACGCCTCCGCAGGCGGCAGCACGCAGGACGTGGAGTTTGAAGAGGTGAAGAATTGAGGATTCGAGGGTAAGAGGATTTGAAGATTCGAGGATGCGAGGATTTGACAATTGATTGTTGAAATAATAGCCCGTTCGGTATGTGCCGGACGGGCTATTTTTGATGGTAGGTATTGGGTTGAGCAAATGCCTGTTGGGCGATGCCGGAAGCATTTCGGGTATTATCTTTCGGCCATGAAGGCTTTCTCCGTCCGCCCCCTCACTCTGGCAAACTGGTCCGACTTCGAAACCCTCTTCGGTCCCAAAGGCGCCTGCGGTGGCTGTTGGTGTATGTTGTGGCGTCTGCCGCGAAAGATCTACGAAGCCGGCAAAGGAGAAGGCAACCGGTTGGCCATGCAGGCTCTCGCTACATCGGGTCTTCCACCCGGACTGATCGGATATGTCGACGGGACACCGGCCGCCTGGTGCTCGGTGGGTCCGCGCTCCGGTTTTCCGGGGCTGGCCAATTCCAGAATATTAAAACCGACGGATGATTTACCGGTTTGGAGCCTCAGTTGCCTGTTTGTTCAAAAGAACTTCCGGCGGTTGGGCCTGAGCGAAAAAATGATCGCTGCTGCCGCAGATTTTGCGCGACTTCACGGCGCGCCCGCCCTGGAAGCTTACCCTATAGAGCCCAGGCAGGGCGCAATGCCCGACGTGTTCGCCTGGACCGGCATTGCGGCTCCTTTTGTTCGGTTGGGATTCCGGGAGGTAGTCCGGCGCTCGGAAGGTCGCCCCATTATGCGACTGGAATTCTGACAAGTTACCCACCTTTACACCATGATCCGTATCCTCTTTTTCCTGCTTTGTTTCGCCCTCCCGGCTGCCGCAACCGCACAAACGCTCCGTTTCCTCAGCTACAACATCCGCTACGACAACCCCGGCGACGGTGATGATGCCTGGCCCAAACGCCGCGATTACCTCGCCGCACAGATCGGTTTTTACGCCCCCGACGTGTTCGGCATACAGGAAGGACTGAACCACCAGGTCGAATTTTTGGCGCAACAAATGCCCCAGTACGCCTGGGTGGGCGCCGGCCGCGACGACGGCCGCCAGGCAGGCGAATATTCAGCCCTGTTTTACCGCCGCGACCGCTTCCAACTGCTCGATTCGGGTACCTTCTGGCTCTCCGATACGCCCGACCAACCTTCGAAAGGCTGGGACGCCGCGCTCAATCGCGTGTGTACTTACGCCCTGCTGCGCGACGCCGTCACCGGACAACAACTTTGGGTGTTCAACACCCATTTCGACCACATCGGCCAGGAAGCCCGGCTGCAATCGGCGGTATTGATTCTTCAAAAAATCAGGGAGAAAAACCCGGAAAACAAGCCGGTCGTGGTCATGGGCGATTTCAATGCCGAACCCTCCGAAGCACCCGTGGCAGTGATGAAAAACACCCTGATCGATACCCGGGACGCCAGCGAAACGCCCGCTTTCGGCCCCTCGGGTACCTTCAACGGATTCAAATTCCACGAGCCGGTGACGCGCCGGATCGATTATATTTTTGCTGGCGGAACAGGGCTACGGGTGCTGCGGCACGCTGTACTGAGCGATTCGAAAGACTGCCATTATCCTTCGGATCATTTGCCGGTGATGGCGGATATTTCTTTCTGACCAACCCTGTAAGGGTTTTGAACCCTTACAGGGTTCCTGACCAACCCTATAAGGGTTTTGAACCCTTATAGGGTTAGGTGTAAAAACTCCAGCGCCCGCCGCTCCGACCACGTAAATTCATCGCGCCGGGGCATCTGAAAACCACAGTGGCCGCCTTCGCGCGTTATTTCCAGGTGGAAAAAGGGATGCTCGCGCGCCGTTTCAACGGGGAAACATTCGGGCGTCAGGATCGGGTCGTTCTGCGCGCTGGCCAACAGGGTGGGGCGCCGGATGCCGGCGATGAAATTTTTAGCCGAAGCCTGCCGGTAAAAATCCTCGGCATCGCGGTAGCCGCAAATCGGCGCCGAAAACCACTCGTCAAAATCGCGCCAGCGGCGTACCTCGGACAAACGAGCCATGTCCAGGCGGCCGGGAAATACGGCGTCTTTCTGCCGGATTTTGTTGCTGAGTTCCTGTAAAAAACGCTTTTTATAAATTTTGTTCTCCCAACGGTCGAGTACGTCGGCGCCGGCCGCCAGGTCGCAGGGTGAAGAAAAAACAGCAGCGCCCCGGATTTCCGCAGGCGCTTTGTCGCCCAGCACGCCCAGGTATTTCATGGTGATGTTGCCGCCCATGCTGAACCCCACGAGCGCCAGTGTGTCGTATCGGCCAGTCGACAGGGCGTGCTGCACGACGGTGTGAATGTCTTCCGTGTCGCCGTGGTGGTACATGCGAAAATTGCGGTTCATCTCGCCCGAGCAGGAGCGGCAGTTCCAGGCCAGGGCATCCCAGCCGTTTTGGGCAAAAAGTTTGGCCGAGCCGCGGATGTACTGGCGGTCCGAGTCGCCTTCGAGGCCGTGGGTCAGCACGACCAGCCGGCGGCTGCCCTGTTGCAGCCAATCGAGGTCGAGAAAGTCGTGGTCGGGGGTTTCGATGCGTTCGCGGGTGTAATCAACGCCGTCGACGCGGCGGAATTTTCCGGGCACGATGGTTTGCAGGTGGCCGTTGAATTGCCAGAACGGCGCGCCGGGATAGGAGGATTTTTCAAGGAGCGGCAAGGTGTTGGGAAATTGAAGTTGAAAAAGCAAAAATTTGGCGGCCGGGCGGCTCATCTTTACGCCGCAAATATCCCGGTTTTTCACCATTTCATCGCCGATGCGGCTACTCGCTTTCCTTTTTGTCCTGTCGTTTGCCGCCTGTTCATCACCCGAACAGCGTTTCAACCGCCTGCAACGCGATTTTTTACACACCGTTGCCCGCCAGGGCACTTTTGTCATTGTTGAACAAAATGACAGTCTGGTGCTGCCCCTGCCGCCCCTCGAAGCCGATGCCGAACAAATTCGACAGTCGGTCAGGGCATTGCAGGAACAAAGCCGGGGGGTCGATGCCGGTCGGTTGCCGCCCGAACAACAGGCGCGTTTCGCTGCGTTTTCAGCCATGCTGGACTCGCTCGCTCAGCCTGGCAAGCAGCCCTGGCCGCATCCTGAAAAATACTGCCTGTCGGAACCACTCGAACGGTTCTCCGCCCTCGATCGCGCCGGTCTGATCTGTGCCAGCCTGGAAAAACTGCCCGAATACTACGCCCGGGTGCAGGACCGCTGGTTGCCCTGCGACCCCGAACAGGCCATGGCTGCTTCCGATTGCTCACAGGCCGCCCTCGACGCCCTCGACCGCCTGGAAAGCCGCGCCAGCCAGTGGCCAGCCGCACAACGCGCTCGTCTGAGCAATGCTCTGGGCCCAGCGCGGGGGGCGATCAAGGATTTTATCGGGCGCTGCAGGAGTGCTGTGCTTACAGGACAATGACTTTTTGAGGCTGGCCAAGCGAACGGCCCTGTTCATCCAAAAGCCGGCACCAATACACCCCGGGCTGCAAGCCGTTGAGTTCGATTGTACCTGAAATTGCGGCGCCGGGCGTTTCGCGCAACCGGACCCTGCCACATACATCTGTGATAATCAGGGTACTGCCGCTTACAGGCTGGTCGAAACGGTACCCGAGCCGGTCGGATGCCGGGTTGGGAAATAACTCGAACATCCGGCCTGTTGTTGGCGTCGCGACGGCGGTTGCAGGCTGGCTGCCGACGCGGATATCGTCGATAAAGAAGTTATTGGTTTCGCCCGAACGGTACAGGAAATAGAATTGCACGTCGTCGCGGCCGCGCAGGCTGTCGGGAATGACCAGGCTGTAACTTTTCCATTGCGCTTCACCCGAAGGGAAAAATTCGGTATTCGTAAAAGGGGCCGTATTCAACACATCTTCATTGAATCCACCTAAAAGGGTGCTGGGGGAGTAGAGCGGGTAACAGCCAATTTCCGCGCCCACCTGCAGCCGGCTTGTCCCGCCGCTCGACCGGGCCGCCTGGAAATACAGGATCGTGTCCTCGGCCGTCACGGTGAATTTTCGGGTGATGAACCAGGCCACCAGGTCGCCGGATTTTTTCGGTAAATAAAGCGAATGGTTGCTGTTGAAGCCGCTGGTGGTGCACAGGTTGAAATCCAGGTCGCCCTCCCGGTGGTAAACCCCGCCGACGTCGGCTACGGAATTGGCGCTTTCAAAGGTTTCGCCGGTTCCGCCGGCCGGATAGGCTATCGAAGGAATCGCCTGCAGATGGAGGGTGCGTACCAGCGTATCGGCGCCATAGGCATTTTTGGCAACCATGGTGATCTGATGATCGCCGCCTGTGGGATAAGTCACCGTCACATCGAAATCAGTGGAATAAGCCGGTGTGCCACCGGGGAAGAACCATTCAATGGAGGAAGGTTTGGCACTGAAACAGCGCTCTTCCAGGGCGATGGCAAGGTTGGGCTCGCATGGAATGAGAAACAAATGCTGGAAAGCAAAGTCCGCTTTGGGCGGCGTGGGGCAACTGAAATTAGGCGAGCTGGCGGCGACGCCGGTTGCCATGAGGTTGGGGGTAGCCCAATGAACATTTCGGTAAGGACCGTTCAGGGCCGTGGCAACCCGGTTTTTTTGCCCTGTCGTGAACATCGTTACACAATTCCCGTAGTCCATAAAATTACAGAACATGTTGCCGTTAGGGCCATTGTCGCAGGTGATATAGGGGAAATCATCAGGGCACTTTCTCGACGGACCGGATTGAGGAGGGGTGTCGCTTACATAGTCCGATTCAAAGCATTGATCGAATCCTTCATTTCCCCAGATGTGCAGAAGGTTGAGCCAGTGGCCTGTTTCATGGGCGAGTACGGAAAAATTATTCTGAAATAGCGGGTTGGAAGCCTGGCTGACCACATTGGTTATACCATAACTGATGAAAATCCCATCCCAGGTGGAAAAAAAATTACTGGATGGCGAGGGGAATGATGCGCAGCCGAGCAACCCATTCGGTAAGCCTGACGTAGTAGTGCTTGCCGGCTGATACAAAGAGCGGACGATGTAAACGTTCAAATATTTATTGGTCGGCCATTCCACCGGCGGGGTTTCGTATTGATTAAAATTGGCCAGCGGCGTATAAATTCTATTGATCCCGTCGGTGCAATTTCCGTCCGGGTCGATGGTCGCAAACTTAAATTCCACCTCCATGTCAACCGCCTGGTTTTTAAATACTTCCGGGCTGGAGGAGAGGTTGGGGTTGAGTTTTTTAAAGTCCTGATTGAGGCGCTGCAGTATACCCAGCAAATCCTCGCGGGATACGTTTTCTATACCTGACTGGTGAAGGACGTGAAAAACAACCGGTATGGTTTTTACGACTGATTCCGGCGTGTTGACCATATCCTGTGGCGGTAATTCGGACTCGGGTACCGGCGGTACAACGGCCCGCACGCCGCAAGGCGCTGTTTCGGTTTCGGGGAGGGTCTGGGCATTCAGGGCGGCCACGAACAGACAGAGGAACAGACTTGAAAGGAGACTTTTCATGAAATTGGTTGTTTTTGATGGCCCCAAAATAGCAACTGCCTGTGAAATCAATATAAAATCGGCGCCCCGCTGCATTGCAACGAGGCGCCGAAAAATTCTTGTATCAGGGGGAATATCAAATATATTTCGTCTGATTCTTCTCCGCCAGTACCTCTTTCAATTCTTTCAAAAAAGCATACTGGTGCGGCAACACGCGTTTGAACGCCTCTTTTACCGCCACAAAGGTGCCCTGTTCGAGTTCGGGAAGGAGGTTTTTGATTTTCAACTTTGCCTTCTCCTTGGCCACGCGATAGTCTTCGTAAATGAGGGCGCGCAGGCTCGGCAGTTCGTGCCAGTCGGCTTCCACAGCGATGGCTTTTCGGGCGGCGCCATCGGCGTCGGTGACCGGATCGAGTTCGATGCAGGGGGTGTCGCGCAGTTTTTCCGGCGTGTTTTCAGCGGCGGAGGGGGTAGTCCACTGGTTGGTCTCTGTTTCGCGGAGGAACACTTCGAGGCCGTTGTCCCGGACGCGGTAGATGAAAACGTCCACTTGCTCGTTAACTGGCATTATGGCAAAGATTGGCTGTTGTATAATGTTGCTGTGTGGAACAGCCGGCGTGTAAAAAAGTTGTCGGCCGTCCCGAAGCGGCTGCAAAGAACGCAATTCATCCTCAATAACCGCATTGGGTCGGGCTAAATCCGAATTGTTTTGATTTCGTCTGATTTGGCCCTGGGTTTTGCCTTGGGCGCCGGTTGGGGTGTAGCGGGTGTTTCCGGTTGCTGGCGCAGGCGTTCTTCGGGCAGCAGGCCGTCGTCGGGTTGGCGGTCGCCGTCGTCGGCCGGACCAAACGGACTGCGCGGGGCGAAGAAAGGGTCGTCGAAGCCGAAATTGAAAAATTGCTGCATCATTTGATCCAGTCCGAAAGGATCGGCCATGGGCTGCATGCCCTGCTGGCCCGGCATAGGCGAGAAGTGAAAAAAGAAGCTGCCGCCGCCGTTGCTGAACGTGGTATCAAACCGGAAAAAGAACGAGGTGTCGGCCGGAAAGGAAAAGAATAAACTGCCGGCCAGGCTGCTGTCAGATGGCGGAAGCCCCCGCTGCATCTGTTGGTCCATGCGGCGCAACATATCGCCAAAAGGATCGGGGCTTTGGCCCAGGGCAAGGCCTGCGCAGAAAATTGCAATAACTACGAGCGTTGTCTTTTTCATGGGTGTACCTGGCTAATGTTGTTTTTAAACACCACAAAAATACAAACGGCTCAACAGCCCGCCGGGCTGTGTCGTGGATTAACGATTTTTTTGAAAAATCTTTGCCCCGCAAAAAATAGACAACAACATGAGGCTTGCGATCATCGGCGGCGGTGCGGCCGGCTTCTTTGCAGCGATCAGGGCGGCGGAGCAAATGCCGGGTGCGGTGGTGACCATCCTGGAACGCGGCAAAAGCGTTTTGGAAAAAGTGCGCGTCAGCGGCGGCGGGCGCTGCAATGTGACCCACGCCTGCTTCGACGCCCGCGAACTGGTGCGCCACTACCCGCGCGGCAGCCGCGAGCTCCTGGCGCCGTTCCTGCGTTTCGGGCCTGCCGACACGGTCGAATGGTTCGAAAGCCGGGGCGTGCGGCTCAAAACCGAGGCCGACGGCCGCATGTTCCCCGTTACCGACGACTCCACCACCATTGTCGAATGCCTGCGCCGGGCCGCCCAAAAAGCGGGCGTCGAACTGCACACCGGCGTTCGGGTCGAAGGGTTCGAACACCGCGACGGACACTGGTACCTGACCGGCCCCGAAAAACACCTGGCCGGGCCTTACGACCGCGTTTTGGTCGCAACCGGCAGCAGCACGGCCATGTGGGATGCCCTGGCCCGGCTGGGGCACCGGATCGTGCCGCCCGTTCCCTCGCTGTTTACGTTCAACACCAAAGACACCCGCCTGCGCGAGCTCTCGGGCGTATCCGTACCGAGGGCGGCACTGCATATTCCGGATACCCGGCTCGCCTCGGAGGGCCCCCTGCTGGTCACCCACTGGGGACTGAGCGGCCCCGCCGTATTGCGCCTTTCGGCCTGGGGCGCGCGGGAGTTGTTTGATATAAATTACACGTTCCCGCTGATGGTCAACTGGCTCGGAACGACAAGCCCGCCCGAGACGGCACGCCTGTTGTCGGGGTTTAAAACCGAACTGGGTAAAAAAATGGTTGTTTCAAATGCCCAATTCGGCCTGCCTGCCCGCTTGTGGCACAACCTGTGCGCCGCTGCCGGCATACCCGAAACCCTGCGCTGGGCCGAGCTCGACAAACAAAAAACGGCGGCGCTCGCCGATCAGCTGAGCGCCGCCCGTTTTTCCATCCACGGAAAAAGCACGTTCAAGGAAGAATTCGTGACGGCCGGCGGCGTCGATCTGCGCGAAGTCAATTTCAAAACCTTTGAAAGCAAACTGTTTCCCGGTCTGTTTTTTGCCGGCGAAACGCTCGATATCGACGCCATTACCGGCGGCTTCAATTTTCAGGCCGCCTGGACGGGCGGATGGATCGCCGGCGAGGCGATGGCGGGTTGAGGGACAGGTTTTTGGACAGGATTAACCAGATTTACAGGATTGATTACCGGCTGCGCCGGCCAGTTCCTGCGCCGCCTGTCGACGAATTGAGGGATAGAAAAAAAGATCTCCAGCCGATGGGCGCAAATTTTTTTCGCAGATTACGCTGACAATCTGCGCATTCTGCGAAAAAAATCTGCGCTCATCCGCGGGAAACATGACCCATCATTCTGTCCAGATCAGCTTGCTCACGGCTACCAGCCCGTTCCTGTTGCGCAATTCGACGAAATACAAACCCGACGGCAACCCGTTGCGGGGTATCTCCGTCGTTTGCCCTTGGAGAGTCTGTACGCCCACCAGGCGGCCCGTCGCATCGCGTACCACGAGCGTCAGGCCGGGCGGCAGCGGCAGGTCGGAAGAGAGGAGGGTGGTTTGGCTCGCCGGGTTGGGTTCAAGCCGGATGCGAGGCAACGTGTTGGGTCGCGGAGAGGCGGAA
>JAEUUU010000040.1 GCA_016787345.1 Saprospiraceae bacterium
AGTGCCACGTGCGCCGGCGCTTCGCGCCGCAGCATTTCTTCCATAAAACTGCGAAAATCCGGGTCGCTGAAACGCGGGGTATAACCCGGCAATACAACCGTGGCCCAGAAGGAATACGGGTCGGTCATCGGGTAATAGAATCGCGGCTGAACGGGATCCGGACATTCCGGGTCGCGCGGCTTGTCGAGCCATTCCAGTTTACATTCCACCCTGTTCGACAACTGGAACGGTGAATCAAAACCGCAGTTTTGCGTCCAGTGCCAGTTGGACGCCGGATAGGGCCAGGGTTTGGCTTTGACCAGGCCGTTTTGGTTCGACAGGCATTTGGAGGGGTCTACATTTTTGCAAAAATCCATGCCTGCCATACCCGGACGCAGCAGGATATGCTCCACGAGATAAAACGATTCCCGAAACAGGCATTTTTTTACCCGTTCCATCGCAATTTGGGTCTCTGTGAGGCTGTCGTATCGATACGGATGCGAGGCCAAAACACGCTGTCCGGCAGTTGGGCCGGCCAATTCGTAGGTGAAGGGTGTACAATCGGCGGCGGCGGTGATACGCAGGTGCGTTTCGGGGTCGGCGAGCAGGCTGCAAAACCGGGTTTTTAGCCCGGCCAGTGCGGCATTGATCTCGTCGGCGTCGGCGCCCGGCGGTGCGACAAAGCGCTCGATACACTCCAGCAAAACTTCGGGTTCGCCTCCGCTTTCCGGGATCATCCGCAGCTGGAGTGTGTAGCCGTCGATTCTCCGAATTTTGAACAGATAAAGACTTTCCGCCGGCAAATCGGGGAACTCTTCTTCGTACACGGTTTCACACCAATCGTCGCTATCCGCAGTTTTCCGAATCAAGCCGGCTGCTTTTTCTTTTGCTGTACAGGCTTCATTTACAGTCAAATAAACCTTCGGATGGCGCGCGGTCAAATAAGCTTCTGTTGTTACCTCAAATTGAAAAGCGAGTTCGCCGGCGGTATTGCAATCATAGTCGGCCGACAGGTAAAAGGCATTTGGATGATCGGCCGCGGCAAACAGGTTTTTGAGCGCTTCGCCCGACGCAGCGTTGTCGTTAGCGGGTATTTCCAGCAAAACTTCCGGTACGCCAAGCGCATAGTCGCAATCGGAGCAGGCATTAGGCACGGGGCGGCAGGCATTTCCTGCTTCGAGCAGGCGCAGCAGTACTCGGAAATTGGCCCATGCATCGGCCGCCCGTTCGTAGCAACGCGGGCTTTCCCAAAGCACCCGGCCGAGGGGCTTGCCCGCGGCATCCAGTGCGCGGGCGTACAGATGGAATTTGTATCGGGGCGCCGGTTTTTCCCCTGCACAGTCGTCGTGCTGAGTCGTCGCGTC
Source organism: Saprospiraceae bacterium (assembly GCA_016787345.1). Taxonomy (GTDB): domain Bacteria; phylum Bacteroidota; class Bacteroidia; order Chitinophagales; family Saprospiraceae; genus M3007. The sequence goes on from JAEUUU010000040.1 coordinate 1,344, forward strand.
GGCACAACAGCCGGGTGTTTTACAAGTGCAGTCGCATTGTGCAGCGGGTTCGATGGTTTGGAACACCGGATAACTGCAGGCCAGTTGCGACAGGTAGTCGGCGGCCTGGGCCTGGTTGCTGAAAAGGGCTTGTATCGCGAGCGGCACCTCCACCAGCGGCGCGCCGGCCGGACATTCATGGCACGGTTCTACCGTAGCGCTTGGGTCGGGTTGGGTTTCAAAACCGATACAGGCGGCGCCGGGGCCGTAGTTGGGGGCGTAGTTGGCGAGTTGCAAGACGCGGAAATAATCGCGCTGGAAAGCCCCGATGGCCTCCACTTCGCTGTCGAAAGTAGCTGTGCTGCGCCAGAGAATGGTACCGGCGGGCAATTGTTGCACAAAACCCGGCAAAAAAACCGGATTGGCCGAGCGCAATACAAAGCGATAAACCGACTTGCAGGCGTCCGGCGCTATCGGCTGATCGGTTCTTTCAGTAACGTCGCGTCCGTCGGTGCAAAGGTCGAGCCAGGGCGGCAGCGGGCCGCAATGTACTGTTGAACCTACTTCGTGTTTTTCCCAGCAAAAACGGTTGTACCAGACGGTACATTCCCCAACGCGTTTGAATTGGGGTTGCTGTTCCGGCCGAACGGCCAGTGGCATACCCGTCTTGACAATTTGCCACACTTTTTCTTCACCTTGAGAAGGAAAAACGATCGCCCCGGTTTGTTGCCCGGCGGGCCGCTCCGGGTTCACAACTACCCGATCGTAACGGCTGCGCCATTGCTGCCAGACCGGCAATGTTTCGAGCCATTGATCGCGCATTTCGGCCGTAGCCGGCATCTGGGCAGGCACGACAGACACGGAACCCGCGTTAATTCGAATAGACGGTTTTTGATCAATGTCGATCGCTTCAAATCGGGCAGCATCGAGCTGATTTTTGAAATCACCCAGGCCTTTAAAGGCTGATGACTCCTGTTCAAATCCTTTTTCACTTTTCCATTGCCGGCCGTTCAGTACGATGGAGAAATGCCATTCCCGATCGAATTCCTCCGATTCCACCGTGAAAACGTGTGGATCGAATGCTTTTTTTACCGCCTCGCCGGCCGACGATTTGTCTGCGTCTTGTTTGACGCCGCTTGTTTGCTCCCAGAATTGAAGGAGTTGGCGTTGGAAATCGCTCCGGGCTTCGTCTGGCGAAAAAAATGTCTCCCCCGACTCGTAAAGTAGTTTTGCGACCCCGGCAGCTTCCCAGCGATATCGGAAACGATCGGGTTCGGCGCGAATTTCCAGCGGTGTTTGCCAGTTTGCGAACCATGCCAGGGCTTGTTTCCGGCGCGTATCGCGTTCGCTGGGCGAGTCGAACACCTCGGGTTGCCAGGCGATAAAATCTCCGTCGTTGCCCCTCAGCATGTATGTATAGGCCGGGTTGCCGGCATCTCCGGTGGATACGTAGCGGTCTTTTTGTACGGCCTGTGCGGGTAGTTTTTCCAGGGCTTCAAAAGCCTCTTCCGCTTTTTCGTACAGTCGCCAGGAAGTGAGCAGTGTATCGCCCTTTTCGTTGGCTGTGTGAAAGGCAAAAAATTTACCCTCTACTTCTGTCTGACTGAATGTCAGGCCTTTGCGATTGAGTTTGTCGAGACAGGCCGACAGATGTATTTCGGCCGCTTTGGGGGTGGGAAACTGACGGGAGAGGGCCAGAAGGCGCTCTTTTTCATCGTAAAAAGCGACCTGCCAGCGGTTGTCGGCTTCCTCTACGCGGAACCGGTCGCGTTTTTTGGCCGCTGTCCGCCAGTCGAACCAGCTCAGCCGGGCGCAATTTTCATCGGCAAAAAAAGCCGTGCCGCGCAACCAGTATTCGCCTCGTTTTTCACCGGGCAGAACCACTTGCAGCGCTTTTTCCACCCGCGACAGGTACCGAATGCCGGCGTTTTCTCCGCTGTCCAGCGTATCCAGAAAAGCGCGCCGGGCGGCATCCGGACTTGCCCAGGTTGGGGTGCTGCGCCGTTGCGACCCGCGTTCGAACCAGTAAAACTCGTCGGGCAATCGCTCAATATCGGGTTGGAAAGCCGATACATCGAGAAAACGCGTTGGGTTGGCCGGGTCGGCTACCAGCATGGGCACGGCAGATTTTTCGGCTTTGCGTGTGTTTTTTTGCCCTTTATTTTGAATAAAATCAGCGATGTGGCGAAGGCTGTCGGCGGCCGAAACGAAGTCGCCACTGCTTTGCCGGACGCGTTCTCCTTTTGCGTCTTTTAACCACAGCCGCCAGGCCTTTTCGGGCTTAATGTTGCCGTTTTTGCCGAGTAATGCATCAAGTGCGGTAGCGGGGTGTTCGCGGTAATGTGCGGCCCCGGCGTACACGACGGTTTGCGTCGATCCATCGGCCGGATCGAAAATGTCCAGCCGTGGAGTGCTGCCCTGAATGCTTGTAAACGATTGTTTTTCAATCGCTTTTAACAACTGCGCATAGGCTTTGCCAGCCTCCTCTGCCGAGTCGAACTGCGCTGGTCCGCGAAACAGGACTTGCCCTTGCGGATCGCGCAATTCGTAGGTATAGCGCGCACTTTTAGTGATGGATTGCGTCAGGCAAAGCGAGCCTTCGTGCAGATCACGCAGCCCTGCCAGGGCGCCGGTTTTTTCTTCCAGCCCCGACCGGTTGGGTTGGTTCCAAACAGGCCGGCGCAGGTTGAATGCCCGCCCGCGGTTGCGGCCCAGTTTGTCGTATTGTTGCAGATAGCGCGCCTTGTCGTTGCGATAACGTTCTGTCGCTTCTGTTTCTACCTCGTATTTTTGGTATTGAAGCGCTGAATAATGACTGAATTGCTCGCTGAAACGCGCCAACAGGTGGTCGAGAAACTGGTTTCTGCGCGTATCATAGGTGTCGGGGCTTTCTGCCAGACCGACCAGTATATCGCGGTAGTCTTTTTGACGGTAAACGATTTCGAAGGAATAGTGTCCCTCTCCCGGATGGCTGAAAACGCGGTAAGCTTCCGATAAGCTGCCGAAAATCAGGAGATTACCTGCCGCTGTTCGGGCCTCGGCTTCGGTGGCGTAGCGGCGACGACTCAGCAGAGCCAGGTTGCTGTCGGGTGAAAACAAGGCAAACCAAAAGCCGCAAGCATCTTTTATGACCTCCAGATTACTCAGATCGGCGTCGGTCAGCGTTCGTTGCCAGAGCCAGGCGCTTGCATCGCGCCGGACCGCTTGTCCGTACGCGGCATGCGGAAGCACGATGGTTGTGCCGGGGGCGCAGGGGGGGGCGGTAGGCGCGTTCAGCACCTGCTGGAAGCGGCAATAATCAAATTCGAGGGTGGTTTCACCGGTTTCGTCGCTGGCGAGTACGTTGAGCGCGGCTTGTAAACAAAAGGCGTCAACCGGAAGGGCGATCGGGTCGCCGTCGTTCAGGCCGGTGTCTTCAAAGTTGTTTTGGTAAAAGCGCACGAGCCGTTCGACGAGTGGTACACTGTCGAGCCGTTGGGTGAACAGCGTGCGTCGCGAGCTGCCGTCGCGTTCGTCGTCGGGCGTCATGGCAAACAAGCGCCGCAGATTGGCCAGTTGGGCGAGGTAATTGGCCAGCAATTGATCGAAAAAAAGCAGGTAGCCTTTGAGTTGGAGGGCTTGCGTTTTGCGGCGGCGCTGGGCGGTACTTAGTTGTTCGTCGGGCAAAAACATCTCCACCAGATGCCCGTCGCCGATGCCGTAAACGAGTGGGAAATCGTTTTGAATAGACCAATAATCACCCAGATCGGGTCGGAAATTGCCGGCCGGCAGTTGTTTGTCAAAACGGGTAAACGGTTTTGTTTCATCGGCCGGCGGCGTCACGGTTTCAACAGATGCTTTTCGCGAAGGACGCAGGTATCGCGCAATCAGTTCGAGACGGCGCGCTGACCGAATATCGGGAAGCGCAACACGGTTTTTATAAAACTGAAGGCAACTGTTGAAAAAATCGATGCGCGGCACGTGGCCGTCGAGCAGTTGTAATTTCCAGTTTCCTCCGGGGTGTGTGCTTGCATGGTGTACTGCTTGTTTTGAATCGCAACAGTCGACCCAGCCGTCGATTTGCAGGTTTTCCACGGCGACAACGCCCTCCGTTTCCGCCACGACCCGGAACACATCCGACAGGCGAACTTCGCGCGGCAAGCGGAATTTTTCCAGTTCGTCGGTGTCGATAAAACCTGCCGAGCGTTCGCTCAGGGGGCGACCTTCGAAGATTTCCTCGATACCCTTGCCTTTGTCGAGCAGTTCCTGAAGGGTGTAAAAACGGATTTCCGGCATTAAAAAATCGCGTACACGGCGCAAAATGTCCGTCCATACTTTTTCCGGGTCGGCGTTTGGCGCGATTTCAATGTGCCCGCAGAGGCGGAGCTGTTCTTTTTCCAGTAATACAGGCTGTTGAAAGTCCTCACACAGGTTGCGGTGGGCGTGCAGGGTTTCCCAGACGCGGTGCAGGAGGTATACTTCGGCGCTTTGAAAGCAGTTAAAAGTATGGGTATGGCCCTCGGCCGATTTGCCGCAATGGCAATTTTCCGGCGGTGCGGGCAGTTCGTCTTCGGGTTCGATCAGCACCCGATACAGGCCGTTCAGGCGGACCGGGTTTCCCGGAAAACCGTCGACGTTGTGAAGATCCACAAATTCGTCGGGTTCCAGCCAGGCATTGCGCACGCCGTCGATGTCCATCAGCAATTTTCGAAAATCATGGATGGTGAGCGGGTTGTTGGAAAAGACCTGGGCAGGGGTGAAAAAGTTGTCGTCTGCCTGATCGTTCCTCTCTTTTTGCGCCAGCAGATCGGAAAACGGGAGTCTTGTGCGATACCCCAGGTCGATCAGGGCAAAGCAAAGCGCTTCCAGCATGGTGATGCCCGGATCGTGCAGGTTGTGGTCGGTCCAGACTTTTCCTGAAAACCGACTGATATGGTCCATTCCGAGGCGGCGAAGCGTCTCGAAATCGAGGTGACCGGCGAAGCGGGGGTCTTGTCGCAGGATCACTTTTTTGACCGGGTCGAGGATGTCTGACATGGGTACTCGGCGGGTTTTCAAACGAGGTTAGAAGGAGTGAATCTGGGTT
>JAEUUU010000074.1 GCA_016787345.1 Saprospiraceae bacterium
AGGCTGTCGCAGCCGTAAACATTGGACAAAGTCAGCGTATCGGTCCCCACCAGGTTGGGATTGCAGGACGCGGCGGTCAAAAACGTTTGGCTGATCGGCGCGAGAGTGGTCGTCGTGACGACGAGGCTGTCGCAGCCCGTCGCAGCGCTGAGCACCAGCGTATCGACACCAACGGCGGCGGGGTCGCAGTTTTGTACAAAAATGGGGGTAATGGCAATGGCTGCCGGATCGAAAGCCGTGGTGGTGATGACCAGGCTGTCGCAGCCGTAAACATTGGACAAAACCAGCGTGTCGGTCCCTACCAGATTAGGATTGCAGGACGTGGCGCTCAAAAACGTCTGGCTGTTCGGCGCCAGGGTGGTCGTGGTGATGACCAAACTATCGCATCCCGCCACAGAACTGAGCACCAGCGTATCGACACCGACGGCTGCGGGGTCGCAGTTTTGGACAAAAATGGGGGTAATGGCAATGGCTGCCGGATCGAACGCGGTGGTGGTGATCACCAGACTGTCGCAGCCGTAGGCATTGGTCAGGAACACGGTGTCAACGCCCACCAAACTGGGATTACAAGACGCGGCGCTCAGAAACGTCTGACTGGTTGGCGCAAGCACAGTTGTGGTGATGATGAGGCTGTCGCAACCCGCCACGGAACTCAGCACCAGCGTATCGACACCGACGGCTGCGGGGTCGCAGTTTTGGACAAAAATGGGGGTAATGGCAATGGCCGCCGGATCGAACGCCGTGGTGGTGATGACCAGACTGTCGCAGCCGTAATAATTGGACAGAAATACGGTATCCACGCCCACCAAACTGGGATTACATGACGCGGCGCTCAGAAACGTCTGGCTGATCGGCGCCAGGGTGGTCGTAGTGATGACCAGACTGTCGCAACCCGCCACGGAACTCAGTACCAGGGTGTCGACGCCGACGGCAGCGGGGTCGCAGTTTTGTACAAAAATCGGGGTAATGGCAATGGCCGACGGATCGAAAGCCGTGGTAGTGATCACCAGACTGTCGCAGCCGTAATAATTGGACAGAAATACGGTATCGACGCCCACCAAACTGGGATTACAGGACGCGGCGCTCAGAAACGTCTGACTGGTTGGCGCAAGCGCAGTTGTGGTGATGACGAGGCTGTCGCAGCCCGTCACAGCGCTGAGTACCAGCGTATCGACGCCGACGGCAGTCGGGTCGCAGCTGCTTGTTGCAATCAAACTTTGACTCGGGGGCCAAAAAGTAAGATTAATATTCACAATGCTGTCGCAACCGCTCATAGCCATATTGGCCAAAATGACCTGTCCCGCAGGGTGTTGTTCATTGAAGATTTCACCCGCTAACAGGAAATATTCGCCGGGGCATAATTGAGACTGAACGGAACTGGTCGCATTGACCTGCGACACTTGTATGGTATCCGTTGCAGAACAGGCCTCCAAATTTACCGTCACCCAATATTGTCCTGCCGAGGTCACACTACGGGTCGGGGCGCTGCTTCCGTCGTCCCACTGGTAGCTGGCGCCCGCCAAAGTGGCGTCGAGCACGGCCGTACCCGCATTGCAAATAACAGCATCCGCCGGATCGAAGCCGAGCAGTCGGTCGGGGGTCGCGAACGCAAAATCGACGTAAGCGCTGTTGCCCTGGGGGCACATGGTCTGGATTTGCATTTCGTACTGGGTGCAGCCGGGCAGTGTATTCACGTCCCAGGTAGTTTGGGTCGTCGTTAGATCGATCCAGAGCAGCTCACCGACTTCACGGTACTGAATATGATAACTGCTGGCGTATTGCTGGCTCAACCAGTTCAGGGAAGGATCGGTAACGGCATTGGTCATCTCCAGTCCTGTCGGTTCCGGACAAGGACCTGTGGGGGTAAAAAAAGCGGTAACAATACCGGTTGTCTGGAATGCCATACTGATGGCTTCTGCATTTTGGTTGGGTCCGAAAACATTGCCGCTCACTTCCCAGTGGTCGAACACCCAGCCGGGCGCCGCTTTGGCCACGAGGTCGATATTGAGCCCGCCGAAATACTCCGCCAAAAACGGATAGGCCCCCGGCGTGATCGTGTTGATCATGACCTGGTTGGGCGATCCGGCGGGGGAAACTTGCACCGTCAGCCCGAACGGCCCCGTCACGTCGTAGCAGTCCGCAATGCTTTGGTCGATCAATTGGCAGCGGGTATTGATAAAATTATGCATCGCATCGACGTTTTGCTGCCACTGCGCCACGGTCCCGCCCCAGCGCGCGCAATGCTGGGCCATTTCGGGCGCGATGACGTTGGTCATGGAATCCAGCAGCGCGTTCATGTAATCGCAGGAGAGATAGGTGTTGAGCAGGTCGGCGTAGCGATTGACATACAGCGCTTTAAACTCCGGATTGGCGTACAGCGCCATAAAAATATCGATATGGTTCTGCGGGTCGCCCGAGTTGGGGATATCTTCTACATCGCAGGGGTCGGCCGTGGGGCCGGTATTGGGTATATTGGTGTAATTGATGTAGTGCCCGAAGGTGGCGTCCATATCCCAAAGGGTGTAGCGCCAGCGCAGCGCCCCGCCGGCGGGATTGCGGCCGCGCCACCAGGAGGTATTCCAGTTCAGCCAGTCGCGGCAGACGCTGTGCTGGTTGATGATGACGTAATCCACCAGGCTTTGCAGGTCGAATTGCTGCTGCACGTAGTTGTAATTGGCCGGAATGGCCATGTTATTGCCCAGGATAAAGGATTTGAGGGCGTACCAATCTGTCCATGAGCCGTATTCTTCCCAGGTATTGCCCCAGGTTTTGATATAGTCGATATCCGGCTCGTCCTGGTCGTAGTAATAGGAGGTAAAATCGGCGTCGTCTACCTTTTCCCGAATGTCGTACACGCCCCAATATTGGCCGTTGACGTACAGGATACAGGAGCGGTGCGTACGGACGTCCAGTTCCATGCCGCTTTGCAGGGCCAGGGTATGCACGTAAGAATCGCGGATGTGCGCGCCACCGTTGGAGGAGGGGTAATTGTCGTTGGCCGCGCCTTTCAGGATAAGCCGCTGAAACTTGGTTCGGGTGCGTTCGGGGAAAAACTGGTGTTTCACTTCGTCCTTGTACCCCAGTTGGTCGCGCGTGATCCAGTCTACGCCACGCTGGGGGTATGCCCAGGAGTCGTTGCCGTGTTTGTTGAATTCGCCGTAAGCTTCTGTTTGCAGCTGGTTGTTTTCAAAATATTCAAAAGAGCCGAAAGGACGGATTTGCGAGCCGTTCAGCAGGGTCGTCACCTTGTCGCCCGCGATGGAAATGACCGGAATCGTGTGGCTGACATTGATAAAATACGTATTCGCCGTCACAAAACCCGGCAGCACAAGTGGATTCGCACTGAACGCGCGCGCTTTCAACACGCTCGTTGCGGTGATATTGACCGGTCCGGTATAAAGCGCCGAGGCGGTATCGGGTTCGAAGCCGTTGGTCGTGTACCGAATTTCGTAACCGGGGTTTGTGCTCAGACTGACCAGGATGCTGTCGGTATAAAACCCGGAGGCCTGGGAGGCCAATACGCCCGGCGAATACCCGAGGTAGGCAGGGGTATCATTGGCCGCGTTTGGTGTGGGGGTGTAATAAATCCGCCAGAGCGGACCTGCGTTGGGTGCGCGTCCGTAGCTGTGGTTGCCCTGGTTCGGGATGACGAAGGTGTACGTGTCGGCGGTTGTGCCGTTGGGGCGGGTCAGGACGACGGATTCGCTTTTCGTCTGCGTGATTTTAAAATTGGTGTGCAGGTAAATGCCGGCTACTTTATCCTTTCCGGAGCAAAAAACAAGCCGGTAGGCGCCCGGTGCGATGGTTTGCCCGTTCGGGATGACCCATTTTTGGGGAACTGCCGGATTGTCGCTCAAAAACCACCCGCCGAGGTTGACCGTTGTGGGGCCGGCGTTGTACAATTCAATCCAGTCTTCGTTGTCGCCGTCGCCGTCGGTGATGCCGTTCATGTTGGCGGCAGAGATTTCGTTGATGATAACTTGCGCGGGGAGTGCGGCAGCCAACAGGCACAGGGCCGAGAGGAGTAAAAGTCTGGTCATCTTGATTGACGTAATTGGTGTGCGGACGGCTAAAATTAGTGAAATAGTTTGTCAAGGCACACCAGCGCTCAGCGAGACTGTTAGAAATCCCCGAATCATCCCACACTCGCAGTCTCGTATCTTCCTCACCACCACACCACCCCCACCCAAATCCCGAAATACACATCCACCAGCCGTTCAAAACCCGGTTGTCTTTCGAAACTGAAAAAGCTGGTGTTATCGAGCAGTTCGGCGTCGGGCGGCAGATCGCGGCTCACGCGGAAGTACTGGATGCCCAGGCCCAGCACGGGTTCGAAGACGAATCGTTTTTGGGCCCCCCAGTAGCGGGGCCAGCCCATGCGGACGGAGGCGCCGTAGTTGCTCATGCGGCGGTGTACGGGCAATAGTTCGATGTATTGTTGGCCTTGCCGGAAGGCCTGCCGGTACGTGAAGTGCCGGATGTTGTTGTATTTGGTCTCAAAGCCGAGGTGGAAAATACCTTCTTCGAACCAGCGACGGAAATAATAACGCCCTCCGGCACGCAGGGCGTAGCCGCGGTAGTATTCACCTTTTTCGTCGATCAGGTTGGGGGAGTTGAAGTACCAGCCTGCCCCGGCGTCGGCGCTCAGGCGGGGCGCCAGGCGGAAGTCGCCCGCGACGATCAGGCCCTGTTTGGTGCTGCTGATCAGCGGAAAAAGACTGAGTCGCGCTGTTGCGGCGGGCACCTCGATCGTGGTCTGGGCGGCGAGGCGGCCGGCCAGCAGCAGGCAGAAGAGTAGAAGAGGTTTGGCGCTCATTTGGCGATGGTTCCGATACGGGTCAGGTAAGGCAGGTCGTTCAGGGTGAAGATCTGAAAATCGGTTTTGGTTGAAACGATCATTTTCTGGCCATCGACGATGAGGTCGACCGGGTCGGTGATGTCGACGGCGTACTGGGGCCGCTGTGCCAGGGCGAGTGGATTGGCGATGTCGAACATTTCGAGGCGATCGGCACCCTCGTCGCACACAAACAGGTAGTTGTCTTTGTACCCCAGACCGTTGGGCAGTTCGAGCGCGTAATGGCCGACGACGGTCGGGTTTTCGAGATTGCTGACGTCGTACACGATCAGCGCGCTTTGCGAAGAGACGTTGCCGCAGACGTTCTGGATGATTTTGACGGTAGAATAGGCGAATTGCTCTTTGACCACCACGGGGTCGCAACCGCCGAAAAACGCTCCCGGCCGGTCGAGTTGCGACAGGATGGCCGGCGCGGCAGGATTGCTGATGTCGAGGATATAAAGCGCTGTGCGGGAGCCCAGGTAGATGGCGTTGTCGTAAATGATGATGGTTTCCAGTCCGTAATCGGTCTGCAAGCGGTGTACGAGTTGGGGCTGATCCGGGTCGGAGAGGCTGTACGTGAGTACCTCGTTGGGGTTGAGGGTGTACATGTAGCCGTTGTGAATGGCGAAGCGGGTGATGGAGCCGGATTTTCCGGTTCCATCGGACACGGCAGCTTCCTTGCTGCACGCGATAGCGAGGCCAATGAACAAAAGGGCGAAAAGGCAAATTCTGTGTGTCATAATAAGGATGGTTTGGTGTTGTTTGGACAGGTTTTTTTATAGACAGGATTAACAAGATTTACAGGATAAAAGCAGTGCGGTAAATCCTGTTGATCCTGTGAATCCTGTCCAAAATTTACGTCATGTCAAGTACAGTTGGTTATTGAATCGTTGTACAACGCGCATCGTCCAGCAACGCGTCTTCCCAGCCGACCACGGCGCCCTTGCTCTCGTCGACGCATTCGAAAAAGCCCGAGTACAAGGGCGGAAACAGCAGTGGCGAAAAAACGTCTTTTTGCCGGTCGAGCAGCCGGATATCGTACAAATTGCTAATATTGAGCGTCACCAGATCGCGCCAGCTGTCGGCGTAGAGTCGGTTGCCCGCGATGGAGAAATCGGTGACAGCGGGTATCTGAAAAAAAGTAAGCGCCGTCACGTTAGCCGAATCTTTGACGTTGAACACGTGAATGCCCTTTTTTTGTTCGAGCATAAAAAACAGGGTGTCGCGCAGGAAGATCGGCCCCGTCAGTCCGACCGGCTGGGGCGGCAGGTTTTTGATGTCGTCGAGCGCGGAAAGGGGCAGGTACACGGGGCGTTTGCCCGAACCGCTGAAGGTGCTCAGTTCTTCTTTCTCACACGCTGTAAGCGACAGAACAAGCAAAATGCTGAGTCCGAGCCAGCAGGCAAAAGGGAATCGTAAAGGCATGGTTGGGTGTGTTGTCGGTTCAAAAATAGGGGCTAAACTGTGCTGTATTAGTTTTTTGATAAAACTTTCATTTTACCGGCAAGGTCAAACAGGACGAGCGCGCCGTCCGGGACGCTTCGGGCAAATGCAACCCAAACGCCGTAGCCCTCGGTTTCTTCGTAGCGAATTGCTTCCGGCCAGTATTTTTCTTCCAGCTGGTGAAAGGCTTTAATATCCCGGTATTTGCCCGGCAGTGCGGCGCCATTCAGCAAAAAAACCTCGAATGGGTCACCCGCGACTGGTTGAGCCCATAAAAAACCGTGCTGGACGAACCATCTGCCTTTGTAAGACCGATCGGTCACGGGCCCGCGAAAACCCATTAACCGGCATTCATTGTCGCGGCACGCCCACCAGATCGAGTCGGACAGTGGCGTAAAATGATCGTATTCGCCGGAGACGGCCACGGTCCCTCGGCGGGTGTGAAAAAGATATGGGCCGCTGGCGTCGTCTTTTAGGAAAATATAAAAGGGCAAAGCCGGCGCGGGGTTGCCCTGCTCTTCGGCAATGGGCTGGTAGGGGCTGCTGATGGCATTGTAAACGGTGTCTATCACCATCTGTCCCGTGCAATCGCAGGCGCCATAGCGATTCGAAGCGCTTTGCAGGAGGTAAAATTGCGCATCGGCGCCAACGGTAATTTTTTTAAAAACAGGCGGAACGACAAACCGAAAAGTGGAATCCATGAGTCCGGCCTTTCCTGCGTCGATCGGCCCTTCTGTGTACACCGTGAGCAAGGGGCAGCCGAACGGGGCGCTGATCGAGTAATAGTTTGTTGGAGTAAATATTTGATTTTTAAAATGATACAACCCGGTTTGTTTGTTTGCCGCCTGCACGTAGGCCCAGTCGTGGCGTACCCAGAAAACCTGAAGAAAATCGAGGGGCATAATCACACGGTACTGCTCGTCCAGGATGCCCACCCGGCGTCCGTCGGGATAGTCCTGTGAAACCATGTACCGCCCCGGTGACATTTCCATCAAACCCTTGTATTGGATGGCAAAGCGTAGTCGGCCGGTATGATCAAACAGCCTGAACTCCTGTGAGGCCGGGTGATAACCCCGGATCAGTGTATCCTGGTAGTCGGAGAGCGATTCATATTCTTCCGGGATGATTTGTCGACCTTCGGCATCCCAGGCGCTCCAAAAGCCGGTGCGGGCATTTTTTGCGTATGCGCGCCGACCGTCGATGGAGCCATTGAGGTGCTCATACTGAAAGGGGACCATCACGACTCCGGACGCACTCAATGCGCCGTGCCGTGACCCTTGCGCCGCGGGCATCAGTGGCGAAAACCGGGGCGACAGGTATTCGAACCGGCACGGAATGAGCATTTTATGGTTTTTGCCGGCCCAGCCGTATTTGCCGTTGCGGTTGATGCAACGGTGCGGGCGGTATTGGAATTCCAGGGCTTTGTGTTTTTCCAGGGAATCACGGTACCAGTATGAGTTCGCGGCGTCCGGCTCCTGTGCCGACAATGGCAAAGGCATTAGAAGAAGGCTGAACAACCAGCAGATCGTTTGTAATTTCATGGGCAGGATTCGTTTGTTCCATTGGGCAAACTTACACCTGCGCTATCTTTCAAACCGAACAGGATGAAAAGTATCTTATACAGCCTCCCGCTTCTTGTTTTTTGCCTGACAGGCGCGGCGTCACGGGCGCAGTCGCCTTTTTTCGGCGCCCGGCTGCACCGTGGGTTTATTATTCCACATTCCAAAGACATCGCCGGGGTATCCGATTCGCACCCTTTCGGACTGGAATTCAACCTGCAATGGCTGGCGCGGCCGCCGCGTTCGGGTTTGTCGCCGGGTATTGCCGCCAAACGCGGCCTGTTGTTCCAGTATTTCAATTTTGACCGGCCGGAGGTGTTGGGCGAGGCATTTGCGGTCACGCCTTATGTCGAACCTTTGATTTTTCCGGAAAAAAGAGTGTTCGGTTCGTTTCATCTGGGGCTTGGCCTGGTATATCTCAACCGGGTGTACGACCCACAAACCAACCCCTCTAACCTGTTTTTCAGCTCGCCGCTCAGTCTGCTGGCCCTGGCCGGCGCCCAGGCGCAGGTGAAGATCAATTCGCACTGGCACGCCTCGCTAGGTTTTCATTACAACCACATCTCCAACGGCGGCATGAAAAACCCCAACAAAGGCATCAATTTCCCCACGTTCAGCGCGGGCGCCACGTACAGCCCCCGGCCGATGTCGCTGCGCCGGGCGGGTGAGGGTTTCAACTGGCGCAGTTTGCCGCCTTTTTATTATTACGTTCAGGCGGTGGTATCTGTAAAAACCGAGGATGCGGCCAGCGGCATCCGGGTCGATTCGCCGCGCTGGCTCCTGGGCGGGGCGCTCGTCGGCGCCCGGCGCGTAGGGCGGCTCAGCGCCCTGGCAGCGGGTACCGAATGGGTTCACGACGGCTGGACGCGCGCCGTGCTCGATGCCTCGGACAGCCGGAAAAGCGCTTTCAAAGGGGGAATTTTGGTCGGGCATGATTTGTCGGCCGGTCACTTCCGGTTTACCACCCACCTGGGTATTTACCTGTACCGTCCTTTTCGTCGGGGCGACGACGTTTATCAGCGCTACGGACTGTCGTATTGTTTCGGACGTCATGTGCAAATCGGGGCTACGCTTAAAGCGCATCGCCATGTGGCGGAGTTGTTCGACGTGCGGGTGGGCTGGCAATGGCAATAGAAAATACTGGCCTCAGGCCGTTCTGAATGCCTCGAAAACCCGCCAGGCATCGTCGTATTCAAACGCTTGCAGATTGCGCCAATAGTCGAGCGTCTCGTTCAATTGTGCAGGGGTCGATACACCCAGAATGATGCCCCCGATACCGGGATGCAGTGCCGCGTTGACGAGCCCGACGTGGTTCATCGTGCGTATAGGCGGTCGCACAAATGCGGTGTTGAGTTGCGGCAACAGCGCGAGGAGGCGTTCGAGTTGGCCGGCGAGTTTTTCAGGGTCGCCGCCCCGGGCCAGCAGGGTGCTGTCAGCAGGGTAGGGGCCTTCGAGTTTGACGCCCCCGGCGTTGAGTCCGTAGGCCAGAAAACGGTGCGCCCCTCCATGGAAAAGTCCGTATCGTTCGTAATCGCTGTGGAAAATGTGGTGTTTAATCTCAATATCGAACCTCAGATCCAGTTCGACATTGGCTGCCGCATAAAGGTCGGGCCGCGCGATACCCGACAACCCGGGCTGCAGGCCGAATTCCTCCCGGCAAATGGCGAGGGCGTTCAGCGTGGTCCGAATGGCGTTCTGATCCTCGCGATTGTCCCAGTGTACCATCAGTCCGCGCAGGTTACCGTCGAAGCGACGGCGGTATTCTTCAGCCATCATGAGCACGAAGGAGGGCGCCAGATTGACCTCCGGCGAGCGCATGTTGTCGAGGCTGCCGATTTTCATGGTCACAGCCAGTTGTTGCAGGCCGTGTGCCCGGATGTATTCTTCCAGGATATTTTCGGCGGCGCGAAAGTCGGCCGGGTTTTTATTGATAGGGTAGTTGGTCGCGGCGTCGATTTCCGTAAATCCCGCTTTCAGCCAGGCGTCGAGCAGTTGAAATGCCGTTTGTCGGTCGACGGTCCAGCCCCATTGGGCAGTGCCGAGAATCAGGGAGGGCAGCGAGCGCATGTCAGCGGGGTTTACGTTTTTTCAACACCAGCATGGCCTGGATGTATTGTTTGGCCAGCCGCGGAATATTGACCTTACTGTTGGCGGCATCATCGGTCCAGCGAACGGGCAACTCACAGATATTTAGCCCTTTCCACTCGGCTACGGCCAGCAATTCGGTGCTGAAAAACCAGCCGTTCGACACGGCGCCTCCGGCCATCAGTGGCGCCACGTGCTCGCGGCGCAGCCATTTGAAGCCGCACATGCCGTCGGAAAAACGGGTGCCCAGCACGATCCGGACCAGCAGGTTAAATACCCGCGAGGTGAATTCTCTTTTCAGGGTGCGGCCCATGACTTTCGACTTGCGATGCAGGCGTGTGCCGTACACCAGTTCGAAACCCTCGGTGTTGAGGGCGTTGTAAGCCTGGATAAAATGCGACAAATCGGTGGCCAGATCGAGGTCCATGTACCCGACGATATCGGCCCGGCTTTGGCGCCAGCTGGTTTTCAGCGCCAGTCCGACGCCTTTTTCCGGCACCCGCACAAGTTGAACTTCGGGGAGTTCGTCGGCCAATTGGGCGGCGATTTCCGGGGTCCCGTCGGTACTGCCATTGTCGGCAATCACGATTCGCCACTGCTGCCGGTCGGGAAAATGTTTGCACAGGAAGGCGTGCAGAATCCGTACCTGGCGGACCAGGGTTTCGGATTCGTTGAGCACGGGAATGGTGATGTCGAATGACATTGTAGCGGTATAAATAATCCGGTTGACTGGATCGCGGCAAAAGTAGAGAAGGCGCGTCAATCTTCTCCTTAAATAAAAGCCTGCAAACAGCCGCCGGGAGCCCCCGGCGCAAAATTCCCCTGCCGTTTATCTGCCGTTTTGAGTTTCTTTGTCGGAAATTCCCGGATTGTCGACGACGTTTTTGGTAAGCCGGGGAGATCACCCTTCACATTTGACGGGTCAAAAACAGAAAAATCAATTTCAGGGAAATTCCGAACGCAAGTTATGAGTGATTTTTTGAAGAAAGTCAAGTCCGTTTTTATCGTGGAAGACGAAACGGGTACTGCCAAACCGCAAACTGCACCAACACCGGCGGCCAATAACAACAACGCCGCGGCCGAACCGGTTGAAAAAGCCCCCGTCGTATCGGGCGGCTCGGTCAACGACAAGTTTCTGGATATTCTCATGGGCGCCCTGGAAAAAAACAACCAGGAGGGTTTCGATTACCTGGAATTCCGCCAGGCTTTGAAAAACCTCGCCAAAATGCCCATGGACGAAGCCACGCGCTTCCATTCGGCCTACGCCATGGCCCAGACAATGGGCATTACGCCGGTCAAACTGGTAGAATCGGGCAAATTTTATCTCAACGTTTTGGCGGCCGAACAGGCGCGTTTCAACGAAGCCCACGCCCAACAACGCGCCAAACTGATCGGCAACCGCGAAGAAGAGATCAAAAACCTGGAAGCCGCTATCGAACAGAAAGCGGAGCAGATCAAACTCCTCACGCAACAAATCGAAGAACACCGCCAGCGCAGCGAGCAGGTCCGCAAGGAAATCAGCGATAGCACGGTGAAAATCGAGACTACGAAAGCCGATTTTGAAACCACCTTCGCCGCGGTATCGGGGCAAATCGATGCCGATCTGGCAAAAATTCAGGAATACCTCAAATAACCCGGGGCAACCCGTAACAAAAATCATTCAGCACTGATTCCTTATCATCGAACCATGAGTAACAACGCTTTGAAAAATCCACTGGTTGCTTTTTTAGCCGGCCTGCTCGTTCTTTGGCTGGTCTATTATTTGCTCAAACTGACCATCAGTTTTTTCTGGATCATCGTTCTGGCTTTCGTGATCTTGTTCTTCGTGAATGATCGCTTCCGCCGTTCCGTTCGGGCTTTCCTGAACGGAATTTTTAACCGCTGACATTAATTCAAAACTTAATAACCCACTGATTTACTTGTTATGAGTACTGAAATGCAACCGATCAAACCCAAAAACTTTTGGGAACGCCCCGAAGGGGTGACGGGCGGAATTTTTACGGCTGCCCTCGTCCTGGGCGGCGGATATTTGCTCTATAAAGTGCTGCCTACGCTGATCGCACTGGCCGAAAACACCTTGTATCTCGCCGGTTTGCTGGCCGCGCTGGCCGGCGTCATTTACGTGGTGCTCGACCCCAAAATGCGCAACCTGATCTGGTACATGTACAAATCCTTTATGCGCTGGATCACCGGCCTTTTTGTACAAATTGACCCGATTGGCATCCTCAAAAGTTATATTGAAGAGTTGAAAGATAACCTGGGCAACATGAATACCCAGATCAGCAAACTCAAGGGCCAGATGTACAAACTGGGTGAAATGATCAAACAAAACCAGAAAAACATCCAGAACAACCTCGGCCTGGCCAGCAAAGCCAAAGAAACCGGCCGCGACGCCATTATGGTACTACAGGCCCGCAAAGCCGGCCGCCTGCAGGAATCAAACATGAAACTCGAAGACCTCTACAAAAAAATGGAGGTGCTCTACCGCGTACTGACCAAAATGTACGAAAACTCCGAGATCATGCTCGAAGACCTGCAAGACCAGGTGATGGTCAAAGAACAGGAATACAAAGCCATCAAAGCCAGCCACTCGGCCATCCGTTCCGCCATGAACATCATGAGCGGCAACTCGGATAAAAAATACATGTACGACATGGCCCTCGAAGCCATGGCCGAAGACGTAGGCCAGAAAGTCGGCGAGATGGAGCGATTTATGGATATGTCCAAAAACTTTATGGACTCCATCGATCTCCAGAACGGCGTCTTTGAAGAAGAAGGCATGGCGATGCTCGAAAAGTGGGAAAAAGACGGGGTCTCTTTCCTGCTCGGCGGCGACAAAGCCAAAATCATGGCCAAAGCCAGCAACCCCGGCGACGTACTCGACCTGAATGCCCCGGTGAAAGTTCCGACCAAAGAGGAGCGCGGCGGCAACCAGTACGACACGTTCTTCGAACAATAAATTCTGTACAGCAATCAACCCGTAACGATCAAAAGGATCATTAAACCATGGCCAAACTCACATCTTTTTCCAAATTTCTGCTGACGCTCGGCATCGTCGGAGGCCTGTACTTCGCCGGCAGTTATTTTTTTAAAAATACCCAGGCCGGTAAGGAGCTCCGCGACAAAGCCAAAACAGAGTCGTCCGATACCGCCGCCGACGGCAACACCATCAGCGTAGGCGTTGTGACCTGGGGCGGTTATGCCGGCGGCCAGTACTGGAACAAAGGCTTCGACGCCAATACCGAGAGCCGTTTTTATAAAGACTACGGTTTTAAAGTCAATTTCAAAATTCTCGACGACCCCACCGCCAGCCGCAACGCCTGGAAAAACGACGAAGTACAGTTGCTCTGGGCAACCGTCGAGTCGCTTCCGACCGAAATGCCCGGCCTGGCCGAATACGACCCGGTGGTTGTATTTCAGGCCGACTGGTCGCGCGGCGGCGATGCCATCGTGGCCCGCCGAGGCATCAACGCGGTGGCCGACCTGCGCGGTAAAAAAATTGCCGTCGCCGAAATGTCGCCCTCGCACTCCTTCCTCATCTGGCTGCTCAACGCCGGTGGCATGACGGTCAAAGACGCCGAAATCGTCGGGGTACCCTCGCCGGTAGAAGCGGCCGAAGCGTTCAAAGCCGGCAACGTCGACGCGGCGGTCGTCTGGTCGCCTTTCGATGAGGAATGTGTGCAAAAAGTACCCGGCGCCCGCATCCTGCAAAGTACGCGCAATGCTTCCAATATCATTGCCGACGTATTCATCGCCAAGCGCAAATGGGTGGAAGCCAACCGCGAAAAGGTCCAGCAACTCTACGAGGGCTGGATGAAAGGCGCGGCGGAGATCAACAGCAGCAACGCCGCCAAACAGGAGGCTGCCACCATCCTGGCTGATGCGTTCGACGGATTTACCAAAGACGATGCCATGAAAGCCATCGACAACGTCAGGCTTTGCACCCATGGCGACAACGTCAATTTCTTTGGCCTCAACCGCGGCGGCTACAAAGGGGTGACGGGCGAAGAACTCTACACCCGCATGACCAAGGAATACCGAAATATCGGCGTGATTCAGACGGGCGACGTCGTACCGCCCTTTACCAAAACTGCCTGGTTCAGCGCCGTTGAACGCACCAGCCTGAGCGGACCCTCCCATGCCGCCGAAGGCCAAAAAGCCTTTACCGGTCTGTCGGAAAGCGAGGCAAAGTCAAAAGAGGCCGTAGCGACGAAACGGGTGAGTATCTCCTTCCGTTCGGGCGAGTTCCTGCTCGACGACAACGCCAAGTACATCGTCGACAACGAAATGGTGCCCATCGCCAAAACCTTCGGCAACAGCCGCATTCGTGTGGAAGGCAATACCGACAACGTCGGCAATCGCGCCAGCAACGTCGCCTTGTCGAAAAAACGTGCTCAGGCCGTGGTGGATTACCTGGTGAGCCAGTACGGTATGCCGCGCAATCGGTTTATCGTCATCGGTAATGGCCCCGACAAGCCCGTTGCCGACAACGGCACGGACGACGGCAAGGGCAAAAACCGCCGCACGGATTTCGAACTGGTGGAAGAATAAATCCAGATGGGCCTTTTGTCCTGAAAAACCCATTTCAGGGCTGGTTCGCAAGCCGGATTACACAGGCATTTTGTAGAAAAAAAGGCCAGGCAAAGCCGCAAAGTGTGCAAAGGACGGTTGCCTTTGCACACTTTGCGGCTTTGTATGCGTCAGGAGAACATGTTGACACATTGGTCGCAGGGCTTCATATGGCAGATCTCGTAAACCATAATAAACCTCATCAACCTTATAAACCCTGAAATAGACCTACCTTTGCAGTTCATTTTACGGTTGTATGCCCGAAACATCCACGACACAACAAGGATTTATCTTCGACCTCGACGGCGTCGTGGTCGATACGTTTAAATATCACTACCAGGCCTGGCGCCGGGTGGCTGACAGTCTGGGTATCGAGTTTACCGAAGCGCAGCACCACGGACTACAGGGAATCGGTCGGATGGCGAGTCTGGAAAAGATTCTGGACCACGGCAATATCTATCTCCCCGACGCCGAAAAACTCCACTGGGCAGACGTAAAAAACAATTGGTACGTCGAACTGGTTGCCCACATGACGCCGGCTGAAGTATTGCCCGGTGTTCGCGAGTTTCTGGAAGAAATAAAAGACCAAAACTACCGCACGGCGCTCGTCTCCTCGTCGCGCAATGCGGGGGCGGTACTGCAATCTACCCACCTTGATCATTTGTTCGATGCCGTCGTCGACGGCAATGTTATTAAAAAGCCCAAACCCGACCCGGAAAGATATCTGCTGGCTGCCCAGTCATTGCAACTTGCTCCCGCACAGTGTACGGTTTTTGAAGATACCCTGGCAGGCGTATTCGGTGCGGCGCACAGCGGCTTTTTTGTCGTCGGAATAGGCAAGCCGGAACAATTATTGTACGCACATTGCGTCATTCCCGGTTTCACCAACCTGACATTGGCTGAATTGCAAAGCAAGACGGAACGGGTTTGTTCCTGATTTACTTCCCATCCAGAATTTTTTCACCATGAACTTAAAACTTATCCTTTGGGGATCACTACTTGCGCTTACTATTGTCGCATGCAAAAACGCGCAAAAAACCACCCCGGCGCCCGATAGCGCTCAGCAGGGTTCGGCACAGGAGGTCGACCCGACTTTTTGGCGCGCTTCCCACGTCATTACGGAAGAACAACCCGATTCCGCCTATACCTATCAGGTGAAAAAAGCCCCGCGCAGGGTAGAAGTGCCCTGGGATAAATTACCGCGTCCCAACAGCAGTCGCCGCGCTTTTATGGCGACCGGCTGGTGGTACCCCATGATGGCTTTCCAGCCCTCTGATACAACCGTTCACCATAACTTTTTGGGTAAATGGCTCAAATTTCGCGAAGACCAAACCTTCGATATACTCGTCAAGGGCCAGGTTGTCGAAACCGGGCACTGGAATTTTGACGACGACAAAATGATCGTTTACATCGCTTGCCAGGACCCCTACTTCAATAACTCCTGGGCAGTGCAGGAACGCGGATTCCGGATGGTTTGGAAAGGCAATACCGAAATCAACGTAACCGGAATTCAGGTCCGGATGGATAATTCACCGACCCCTCCTCCAGTCGGAAATTAGAACAGGTTTTAACTACATTGCCTGAAAAATCGCCGTATCGGACATGTTCTCGAAATTACACAACTCCTGCTGGCTGATCGCATTGCTGCTGATCGCCGCATGTCAACCCACCCCGCAGCCCATGACAGCCACGGCCAAATCGGATCCGGGCCAGCCCGCTCAGCCGGAATGGGCGAAGAACGCCGTTCTGTATCAGTGCAACATCCGTCAGTTTTCTCCGGAAGGTAACCTGTCGGGTGTTCAGCAACAATTGCCGCGCCTCAAAGCGCTCGGCATCGACGTACTCTGGCTGATGCCGGTACATCCCATCGGGCAGGAACGCAGAAAAGGATCGCTGGGGAGTCCGTATTCCGTACGAGACTACCGGGCGGTGAATCCGGATTATGGCAACCTGGATGACATGAAATTGCTGGTGCGGTCTGCCCACGAACTGGGTATCAGGGTCATCCTCGACTGGGTGCCCAACCATACCTCCTGGGACGCCGTCTGGAAATCGGAGCACCCCGAATATTACTCCCGTTACAACGGCGATTTTACGGTGCCACTCAACGAACGCGGCGAACCGATCACCGACTGGTCGGATGTGTGCGACCTCGATTACAACAACCCTGGCCTGCGCCGCGCCATGATCGAAACCATGCAATTCTGGCTGCGGGACGTCGATATCGACGGTTTCCGGGTCGATATGGCTGGCCTGGTGCCCAATGATTTTTGGCAGGAAGCGCGCCCGGCGCTCGATTCGGTCAAAACGACGTTCATGCTGGCCGAATGGCAAGACGAACCCGCTCATTTCCGCTCCGCTTTTAATGCCAACTACGGCTGGAAATGGAAAGACGTCACCAAGGATGTTGCCGCCGGCCGCCAGAATGCTTCGTCGCTCGATACCTTGTTGCGTTTTCTCGACGACTTCTATCCGGAAGGGTATTACCAGCTTTATTTTACCCAAAATCACGACGAAAACTCGCACAACGGCACCGAATCCGAGCTCTACGGCCCTTCTGCCGATGCATTTAATGTGCTGGCTTTTACCTGGCAGGGCATTCCGATGTTGTACAACGGCCAGGAAGACAAACTGAACAAACGCCTGGCATTTTTTGAAAAAGACCCGATCGAGTGGGGCGAATATGCCCGCACACCTTTTTATCAGAAACTGATCGCGCTCAGGCATACCAACCAGGCCGTCTGGCCGGGAAAAGACGGGGGCAAACTGGTCAAAATTCCGACGAACAACGATGACGCCATTTACGCCTTTTTCAGAGAGAAAAACGGAGATAAAGCACTGGTTGTGCTCAATCTGAGCAAGGTAAGCACTGCTTTTTCGCTTCGGGTACCCGAAGAAGCCCGCGGCGCCTACACTGACCTTTTCGGCAGCAGCACCGTGCAGGCAACCGCTGAAATGGATATGCGACTCGACCCCTGGGAATACATGGTCCTGACCAACAAGTAAGCGGCATCCTTTCCATGAAAATCCTTTGCCTGCGCTTTTCTTCCATTGGCGATATTGTACTGACTACGCCGGTCGTGCGGGTATTGCACGAACAACTGGGGCATGAGGTTCACTTTGTCACCAAAAAGAATTTTGCCCCTATTCTGCAGGCCAATCCGCACGTCGCGAAGGTGTACGTATTTGACAAGGACATAGCGGGCCTCATCCCCGAATTGAAAGCCGAACGTTACGATCAGGTCATCGATTTGCACCACAACCTCCGCAGCTGGCGACTCAAACGGGCCCTGGGACGCCCTTCCCGGTCGTTCGACAAACTGAACATGGAAAAATGGCTGCTGGTCAATACCGGGATTGATTTGCTTCCCGGTATTCACATCGTGGATCGCTACATGGCGACGATCGCGCATTTGGGCGGCCGATACGATGGCAAGGGGCTGGACTTTTTTATTCCGAAGGAAGAAGAAGTCGACCTGTCGATGATGCCCGGCAACTTATCGCCTGATGGCTTCCTGGCTTTTGTCATCGGCGCCACACATGCTACCAAGCGGCTTCCTGCTGAAAAAATTGTCGATATCATCGGGCGGGTTTCCATGCCTGTCGTATTGCTCGGCGGCCCGCAGGAAGAAGCGGCGGCACGGTGGATCGGGCAACAACTTGCGGGCCGGCCTGTGTTCGACTGCTGCGGCCGGTTGAGTCTGATGCAGTCGGCCTCGGTTGTTCGGCAGGCGCACAAAGTAATTACGCACGATACCGGACTGATGCACATTGCAGCAGCATTGGGCAAAGAGATTGTATCGATATGGGGGAGCACGGTGCCCAAATTCGGGATGTATCCATTTTTTGCCGATGGCGAATCGCGGCACAGCGCCTTCGGCGTGGAGGGTTTGCGCTGCCGTCCTTGCTCGAAGATTGGTTTCGATAAATGTCCGAAGGGGCATTTTCGGTGCATGAAAGAGCAGTCGGTCGAGGCCATTGCCCTGGCTTCCGGACGTCGTTCAGGGTAAAAAAAATGACGTCTGTGTTCCAAAAGACGGCTTTTTGCAAATTCAGTACGGGCCGACGTGCTTGCTTTTCCAATTTTGCCCTACTTTTCGCCGACGAACCCTATTCGACAGTTCTAAAAACTCACTTAGGCTCATGCACGTTAAAAAACTACTCCTATCCTTCTTTGCTTTGCTGACCCTCGGCGCTTTGTCTGCACAAGACGTACACTTTACGCAGTATTACATGGCGCCCACTTCTCTCAATCCCGCAATGCTGGGCAAATTTGAGGGTACAGCACGTATCGGCGGTATTTATCGCGATCAATGGCGGAGCATTCTCAACAACAACCGCTACGGTACGCCCTCCGCGTTTATCGACGCCCCGATTTTTCGCGGCTTTCGCAAACGCGACTGGATCGGAGCAGGCCTCACTTTCGTAAGCGACCAGGTCGGCTCGGGCTCTCTGCGCACCACGGTGGGCAAATTAGGCGGGTCCTACCACTTTTCGCTCGATAAAAAGGGCAATTCCTACATCTCCATCGGAGGCGATTACGGCCGCACCAACCGTCGGGTCAACAACGACTTCAATTTTGAAGACGAACTGTCTATGGGCTTCCCGAGCAGTGCCGACGACCAGCGACTGGGCCAGAACAACAAATCGGAGTGGAGCGACATCAGCGCGGGCGTTGTGCTTACCTCGCGGCTCAACAAACGCATGGACTTCAATATCGGCTTCTCCATGTTCCACCTGGGCAAGCCGAATTACGGCATACTGAATCAGACGGAAAAAATACCGCAGCGCTCCGTGGTGCATGGTCAGTTCAACATCGCCATGACCGACCGCTGGACGGTTTCTCCTGCCTTCCTGTACCAAACCATGGGCGGCGCCGACGAAATTAACCTGCAGGGCCTGGCCAGCTACCTAATCAACCCGCAAAAGGAAATTCGCGTCAATATCGGCGCAGGGTACCGTTTCCGCGACGCCATCAACGCCATTGCCGGGGTGCAATACAAGGATTTGACCGTGGGCCTTGCTTACGACATCAATACCTCCGACCTGACTTCGGTAACCAATGGCCGCGGCGGCTTCGAACTGGCGGCCAATTACATCATTAAAATCTATAAACCGGCTAAAATCAAACCCCGCGTGCTTTGCCCGCGCTTCTAAGCAACAAATGTTGTTTTGCCGGGTTTTCAGCCATTTTATCACGACTTCTACTTGCCCAGTAATATGAAACAAACCATCCTGTTCACCTTAATTCTTACAGGCCTGGCGCTCGGTTATCACGCCGGGGCGCAACCGCTCAACCGTTCCACTCCGGAAAAACTGCTGAAATCGGCGCGGGAAGCCGAATCCACAGGCAACCCTTACGAAGCGCTCGAACTGTATCAAAAAGTATACGAAGAAACCAAAGACAAAGGGGTTGCCGTAAAAATTGCCCTGCTCAACTACGAACTGCGCGACTACGAACAGGCCGAACGCCGCCTCGAACGCATCGTCACGCGCGACCGCAAAAAGGAATACACCGATCTGAAATATTACCTCGGTATGAGCCTGAAACACAACGGCAAATACCAGGAATCGATCGACATGTTCAATCAATACCTGACGGATGGCCGCGACTCCGCGCTGTTGGCCAATACCAAACGCGAAATCGCCGGCGCCGAACTGGCGCGCAAGGCCAAACAACCGGAAAACCTGTTGGTCAACAACGCCGGCAAAAAAGTCAATACGCCCCAAACAGAAGCCTCGCCCGTTTACAGCGGCGGCGAATTGTACTACACCTCGCTCAATGCCAAGGAAGTGATTACGCTCGACGGTAAGGAGGGCGATTGGTACGCCAAGGTGTATACCTCTTCCAAGTCGGGGCCGGCCGAGTTTGGCGACCCGACCCCGCTGGGTACCCAGATCAACCGCGAAGGCTGGCACCAGGGCAATGTGAGCATTTCGCCCGACGGCCGTACCATGTATTTTACGCGTATTGAACTGGAAAACAACGTGATGAAAACCAGCCAGATCTACTACGCCTCCAAAGGCGCCGACGGCTGGGGCGCTGCAAAGGAAGTGGCCGGCATCAGCAACGAATACGTGGCCAAACACCCCTGCGAAGGCGAACTGTACGGTGAGAAAGTACTGTTTTTCGCCGCTCAGATGCCGGGTGGAAAAGGCGGATACGACCTTTATTACGCCACTAAAAAAGGCGATGGCGTATTCGATCTGCCGATCAATCTCGGCGATGTGATCAATACCCCGGGCGACGAAGTCAGCCCCTTCTACCGCGACGGCAAACTCTTCTTCAGCACCAACGGCCGCGAAACTTTCGGCGGACTCGACGTTTTTGAAAGCCAGTGGAACGGCTCCGTCTGGAGCGCGCCCAAAGGCCTGCCCATGGGGATCAACAGCAGCCTCGACGACCAGTACTATACCCAGTCTCCCGATGGTATGTCGGGCTTCCTGGTGTCAAACCGCCCCGGCCCCAACAACCTGAAAAGCAAAACCTGCTGCGACGACATCTATGCCTGGGAACTGGAACGGGTGAAAGTCAATCTTGCGGCCAAAACCTATACGTTCAAACGCAAGAACGAAAAAGAAAACCCCGCGCTTACGGGCTGCAACGTGCAGGTGATCGACGTGACGGATAAAAACCCGGCCAATGTCGACAACCGCACCAACCCTTCGGGCAACGACTTCTCCTTCGTCCTGCAACCGGAAAAATCGTACATCGCCATCGCTACCCGCGACGGATACTACCCCGACACCGTAAAGGTGAATACCGTGGGCGTGAAAAAATCGCAGAACGTGGAGCGCAAGTTTACCCTCCGCGCCATCAAGAAAGAACCCGACAGCATCATCGTCAAGATTAACGAGCCCATCGTGCTCAACAGTATTTATTACGATTTTAACGACGATAAAATCCTGCCGGATGCCGAGAAGGACCTCCAGTTCCTCGTCGATCTGATGAACCGGTACCCCGAAATGAAGATCGAACTTTCCTCGCACACCGACTCGCGCGGTAAAGACGAGTACAACGAGGCGCTCTCCCAGCGCCGTGCCGAAAGCGCCAAGCGCTGGATCGTGGCCAAAGGCATCAAGGATGAGCGAATCGTGGCCAAGGGCTATGGCGAAAAACAACTCCGAAACGCTTGCGCCAATGGCGTCGAATGCGACGAAGAACAACACCGCCTGAACCGCCGTACCGAGTTCAAGATCATCGCCGGCCCGACCAGCATCACGATCGAAAGAAAAGAAAGACGGCCGGTAGAAGAAGAGAAACCCAAGGGCCGGAATTGATTTCGTGTCCGGTACGAACCCTGCGTGGCACTTTTTCACGCGAATATGCAAAACGCGCAAAGGATCATCTCCTTTGCGCGTTTTGCATATTCGCGTGAATTTTTTTGTTCAGGGGGGATCATCGGAATAAACGCAGGATTTACGGTCTGCCTCGATCTAAACCGTCAGGACTGTATAAATTCCTCAAAATAAGCGTAGTATGTTGCTGTTTAAAATTTTGTAACAATACTGTTAAATGCAAATCTTGAATTTCACTAAAAAAAGTAAATTTTTAAGGGAAAAAAGGGCGTTGAGTCGTATTTTTGCCAAAGTTTCTTTTTTAATCCATGTTATTATAATCTCATGTGTAAAAGTTTTTCTCTCCCGGCCGACATACTCGCAAGGCCTTCAGACGAGCGAACCTCTTTTCTCACATGTCGCTCATTCAGGATTTGAACTTCCCTAACCTGGATTTTAGTTTCAACAGGCAGCCCTTTCTTGTTGCATACTCTGCTTTGAATGCCTTTGACCTATCAAACACCCCTTGTGTTGACGCTTCACTTATAACAAGTGTTTGTATATCAGGTAAGTATGTCTTTAAAACTTCAGTTTTTTATTTGTTTGACAGCTCTTGCAATCGCAACGGGCTTTTCGTCGTGTAAACCTGCCGTGGATCGTCAATTTGTCGATACCATTCAGCAAAGCACGCAACAGGCGGATTCGTCCATGGCCGCTTTGGCTGATTTGCAAACGAGAATGTCCGCCTTGGCCAGCCTGATCAAAGCTGCTCCAGAAGACGTTCGCAAGGCTGCGCCCCAGCGCCTGGACGAACTGGCCATGGCTGCCGAGGAGTACGGTCAAAAAATTGCGGTGAATTTCGAGTCGTTTCAACAGGAAATCGCCAAAGGCAAGCGACTCTCGGAAGACTATGCCGTGGGTAAAATTTCTCTTGAAGACGCCCGCAAGCAATATGAGCAGATGCAGGCTCAATACCAGATTATCGACGAACTGCAAACGGAATTTCAGGATACATACGACCAGTTTGACCGGGAATTCAAAGCCATTGCCAAAGATGCCCTGGCAAAGACAGGCACGGTTTCTGATAAAAAATAATTATAACGCTTTTAGTCACTTATCACATTTATCAAAATTTTCAATCTTATGATGAAAAATTTGTTACAACCCGTCAAACGGAGTATCGGGAGCATCCTCGTCGGAGGTTTTGCACTCCTGGCTTTCGTTCTGTTGGGCAGTGTACAGGTGTCGGCGCAGAACTATGTTCCTGCTGCCCAGGCTGATCAAATCCTGAAAGATGAGATCAACACCATGTACGCGCAACTGCTTAACGAAACGCCCGGTTCGCCGAACTACAACCTTTATTTTTCAAAGGTGAACTACTGGGCAGCTATCCGCAACGTTCTGGAACAAAATCCGAATGTTGGCGATGCTATTACCGTTTCGGTTAGCTCGATGTGCTATCCGAGCAATACTGCCGATTGCCAAAACCTGCCAAAGGCAGACATGCAGATTGTCATCAACGACACTAAAATTCTGCTGACCCAGTAATTTATCCATTAAAAATTAATTGCTAATCTCATGAGAGGAAAAAATACATTCTCAGGCGGCCTTACCCAGTGGGCGGGCCGTATCACGGGGTTGACTGGTTTGCTGCTGCTGTTTGTCGGCGCGGCTTTCGGCCAGGCCACCTTTGTTGGCAATAACTTCAACATTCCCGCCGGCGCCCCGACCTCAACTTCAGGTCAGGCTTCCGGCACGGTCAATGTTGCCTGCGTCGGCCAGATTGCCAACGGCGCCAACATCTCTGTTTCCATCAACAACACACACACCTTTGAGGGCGACTTGTCCTACTGGCTGGTTGCTCCCGGCGGTCAGGTACTTGAACTCTGCACCCGCAACGGTGGCGGCAACAACAACTTCAATGTGACGTTCAGCGATGCAGCTGCCACGAACATTGCCAGCGTTGTTGCTACGACCAGTACCTCGACGCTCGGTTGTGGCGCTGCCGGCCTGACGTTTGCCTACAACGGCAGCTTCCGCCCGGAAGGCCGTGTAAACGTCATTCCTGCCTTCCCGACCTCGCCGTCCAACGTACCGGCTGTTGGCACTTTTACTTTCGCCAATACCTTTACCGGCATCAACGCCGACGGTACCTGGACGCTGATCATCAACGACCACGTGGGCGGCGACGCTGGCGCGACCTGCAATTGGTCGATCACTTTCGCCGGCGTGAACGTGCCCTCCTGCACCTTCGTCGGCGCGCCGACTTTGCAGGCTTTGAACATCGGCATGGACCCCGGCACTTGCGCCAGCCAGCCGATCACTGTTCCGCAAACGCAGGGCTCCTGCACCACGCAGAATATCTCTTACAGCGTCAACGGCGGCGCATTTGTAGCCGTACCGGCCAATGCCACGACCATCGACCCGAACCTCGCAACGGGTGTGTACACCATTACCTGGCGGGTGATCAACCAGTGCTTCCAGGTTGCCACGGCTACCCAGCAAGTAACGGTGAATGACAATGAAAACCCGACCTTTACTTCCTGCCCGTCCGACATCATTGTCAACCTGGCGCCCGGTCTTTGCGGCGCTTTTGTCAATTTTGACGTGACTGCCGTAGACAACTGCGACCTTCTGGTGCAAAACAGCGGCCAACCCGGTTATGCCTTCCCGCTGGTGGGCGCCGGTGGTATCGGTGTTACCGGTCCGCAAGCTCCGGGTGGCTACATGTTCGATCTCCAGAACCTGACGCCGTACCCGATGTTGATCAACTCGATCGAAATCCGTTTCGGCCCGACCGGCTTCGGCGGTCCTCCCACGGGTTCGACGGCCCCGGTTTCCGTATATTACACGACTGCTGCCGCTACTTATGTCGGCAACACCAATACGCCGGGTAACTGGACCCAGGTGAGCGGCGCTCCGATCAACGTGACGGTCGGCCCGCAAAACGGCAACTCTGTTGTCAACTTCCCGACGCCGATCACGATGGCTGCCGGCCAAAGCCGCGGCATCTACGTATTCGGTAACCAGTTCTGCCCGGTTTACAATAATGCCGGTCTTTCCACGGCCACGCCGCAAATCATTAACGGTGAATTGCGTCTGGTTTCGGGCGTAGCCCAGGGCACGACCTTCGGCGCTCCGCAATTCGGTCCGGCCCGCTCGCCGCAAGTGCGTTTCAACTACGCTTACGGCCCCGGCCTGCTCTTCACGGTTAACCAGACCGACGGCCCGGTCAGCGGTTCGTTCTTTGACATCGGTTCGACCTTCATCTCTTTCAAGGCCACCGACGCTTCGAACAACATGGCTACTTGCTCGTTCAACGTGATTGTGAACGAGTTCCCGAACCCGATCTCCGCGCTTGCCTGCAATGATCTGGTCTTTGTATCGCTCGACGAAAATTGCACACACGAACTTGGCGCTGACGACGTGCTCGAAGGCGGCCCCTACGGCTGCTACGATGACTATATCGTTGAAGTAGACAAAACAGCGCCGTTTGGCAACGGTCCGTGGCTCCCGGCTGTTTTCGGTCCTGGCGACATTGGCAAAACTTATCAGGTTCGCGTAACCGACCCCGATACCGGCAACAAGTGCTGGGGTAACGTCAAGGTGGAAGACAAACTGGCCCCGGTACTCGACTGCCCGACGGTTAGCTTGCCTTGCAATGCCGATGTGGCCCCTGACGCAGTACAACCGCTCGTGACCAAAGCTTCGGCCAACTTTGCTATTCCTGCTTCCGGCGCTGTGGTTGTAAACATCCCGGTTGCTGGCGTGAATGCTCCGCTGGATGACCTGAACATCACTTTCGTAACCGACCACACCTGGGTTGGCGATATCAACGCTACTTTGACTTCGCCCTCCGGCACTTCGGTCGTCTTCTTCGACCGTCCGGGTGTTCCGGCTGCTGGTCTTGGCTGCGACGGCAATGGTCTCGACGTCGGTTTCGACGATGAAGCGGCTGCTACTTATGCCGAATTCGAAGCGACTTGTGCCAACAACCCGGCTATTTCCGGTGTTTTCCAACCCGCCAATGCTCTTTCGGCATTCGACGGTGAAGATCCCAACGGCACCTGGGTGCTGGTTGTAAATGACTTTGTCGGCGGCGACGGCGGCCCGAACAGCTCGATCTCGCTGAGCATCGGCCAAACTGGCGGCGCCGGTTTCCCGAACGGTCTGACGTACCTCGTAGACGTGTTCCCGGGCAACAACGCTACGACCTTTGTCGTACCGGCCGGTGGCGGTATTCCGCAACTGGACAATTGCTCCGACGTAACGCTGACGTACCTCGATACGCAGGTTCCGCAAAACTGCGCATCCGGCCTTACTGCCGTGATCAACCGCAAGTGGACTGCCAAAGACGCTTCGAACAACACTTCGACCTGCATCCAGACAATCAATCTCATTCGCCCGACGCTGGCTGACGTAGTGCCGCCGTCTGACTATGACGACATCGATGCACCTGCTTTCCACTGCACGGACAATGCCTACCCGACTCCGGACTGGATCGAAGGTCAGGGTCTGCAGGGCTGGCCCTATGTATTCGGTGTTCCGGAAGGTTGCTCGATCGGCTGGACGTACGAAGACATCGTGCTGGACGTATGCGACGGCACGTACAAAATCCGCCGCGTATGGTCGATCATCGACTGGTGCATTGGCGACGGTTTCGAATACAACCAGATCATCAAAGTACTTGACGACCAGGGCCCGTCGTTCGACTGCCCGGCCAACATCACGATCACGACTGATCCGTTCCTGTGCTGCGGTTCGACGAACCTGCCGGACGTGATTGTAGAAGACAACTGCTCGCGCATCAAAGACCTGAGCGGTATGATCACGACGTTCGACCCGCAGACGGGCGAACAGACTGGTATGTACCCGA
>JAEUUU010000126.1 GCA_016787345.1 Saprospiraceae bacterium
AATAAAGGGTTGCACCCTGACAGGATACAACCCTGAATGAAACAATAATTTTTTTAACGATTGACAACCATCAAACGGCTTGCGATGAGTTTCCCATCTTTTTCCAGTCTCAGAGGTATTGGAAAAGTGAATAGACAGAACAAGTATACGCCCCCGGCAGAGGTTTTGCAAGACAAGTTTTTGTAAAAATCAGGCTTATGGCAGGCATTCAATTGGCTGCTACACCATCCACACCGCCAAAAAAACCGCCCCGACCAGCAACACCAGCCCGAAACCCGTCAGTACCGGCCGGCGCAGACTGGCCGCGCCGTTGAACACGCTGACGAGCAGTTTGAACACGGAATTGGACATGACGGCCAGCAGGATGATGATCGCGGCTTCGCGCTGCGAATCGGCATTAGCGGCCGACCACTTGGCTGTGCTGATCGTGATCGCATCGATGTCGGCGATGCCGGCCACGGCCCCGGAGAGGTAGGTGAGGGCGGGGTCGAGCCATTGCCGCGAGCCAAACATCAGGTAGGTCACGGCCACGTACAGGATGATAAAAAACAGGGCGTTTTTGAGGTCGAGCGGGTTGCCGGGCGCCAGTTGCGGCGCATCGGTATCGTCGGGTCGCGCGCGCAGCACCCGCCAGGCGGGAATGAGGCTCAGCAGCAACATCAGGGCGAGGGGCGGCAGCAGCCGCAGGGCAATGGGGAAGGAAAAGATCGAACTCAGCAAAAATACCCGTACAAACATGATCGAGGAAGCCGTCACGATACCGGATCCGAACGCCGCGGCCATGTCGGGACGCTCGCGGCTGCGCGCCGAAAACACCCAGGCGACCAGCGTGGAGGAAAACAAACCGCCGACCAGGGCCGTCAGCAGAATGCCCTTGTGGGGTTTGCCGAATTTGAGCAGGAGGTAACCGGTAAAACTGATGCTGAGCACCAGCACCGCGATCCAGCCCATGTCGCGCAGATTGAGCAGGTTTTCCGGCCCGAACGGCTCGTCGGGGAGCATGGGCAGGATAAGCAGCGCGAGCACGATAAATTTGATAAAAGCAAAGAGCTCATCCTCGGTGATCCGCTGGATAAACCCGTGCAATTCGTCTTTCAGCGACAACACCAGCGTCATCAGCACCACCACGGCCAGCGATTCGCGCACGTAACCCGAGGCGATCGCAACGCCCAGCAACAGGGTCAGCATGAGGGCGATCTCGGTCGTCAGGCCCATTTTGTGGTGCAGGGTCTGGACGTAATACGCCACGGCGACCAGCCCGAAAAAACCGGCCAAAACGACGATCAGCGCCGCGTCGAGGCCCGATTGGCCCATCCAACCGGCGCAATAACCCAGCATGGCCGTGAGGATGAACGTGCGAATACCGCCGATGTGCGCGGGCTCGTCGTGGGTGTTGAATTCCCGTTCCAGACCGATAATCAGGCCTACCCCGGCTGCCGTAAGCAAGCCGGTGAAAAACGGGGTCAGGATGGCATCGAGTGAAGCAAACACGTCCATGGCTGACCCAAATGTAGCGCAAAGCCTCTAAGCTTTCATATTTGGCCCGGCTTGCTTTTTTTCAACATGCGCTTCTTGATTTTGCTCAAAAACTCCGCCGACATGCCCAGATACGAGGCAATGTGTTTTTGTGAAATCTGCTGATCCATGTCCGGATACGTCTCCCGGAAAGTGCGGTAGCGGCCCTCGGCGTCCATGCTCAGGTTTTGCAGCATTCTTTTTTGAAAAGCTACGTATGCCCGTTGCGTGAGCAGGCGGAAAAAACGCTCCGTTTTGGGGATGCGTTCGTACAAGAGTTGCTGATTGTCGTACGACAGCGACAACACCTCCGTCTGTTGAAGCGCCTGGGTAAACAAATGGCCGGGCTGCTGTGTGATAAAACTCGGATAATCGCCTATCCACCACCCGGCAATGGCCAGTTGAATCACGTGTTCCTGACCGCTGTGGTCGAGGTAGTACACTCGCGCGCTGCCCTGCGTGATAAAGTTGGTATAGCGGTTTATTTCCCCTTCGGTATTGATCATTTGCCCTTTCCGGAAAGATCGGGGGCTGAACAACGAACAAATCAGTTGTTCTTCCTCCGGCAGCAGCGGGATATGCTGCCGGAAGTTGTCGATGAGGCGCTGACAGGACATTTGGCGGACAGGATCGCCTCCAAAAATAGATAACATCAGGTGTTTGTAGACCATAAATCTGCCGGGAATTTATCCGTGCAGCCGGGGTGCGGGGCTGTGCAAGAAGTTGAACCAGTTCATTTTTTCAGC
This sequence comes from Saprospiraceae bacterium, assembly GCA_016787345.1. Lineage (GTDB taxonomy): Bacteria > Bacteroidota > Bacteroidia > Chitinophagales > Saprospiraceae > M3007. The sequence continues at coordinate 2,262 of JAEUUU010000126.1, forward strand.
ATGAAGGCGCGAGGACCTTTGTCCTGCAATTCGCATTATTCACCCATTCAATGAAATGTCATGCTGAAACCAACATTTTTCTTCCTGCTGTCTTTCTTCGCCATCGCCGTAATGGCGCAACACCATGAAACCGTCGGCAAAAGCCCCTGGGGGCCGGCCGACGAAATCGGAACCCTGAATATGATGACCGATGCCTCCCGGCTGTCGGTGCTCTCCCGCGTGTCGGCCGGTAAGACGTACGACCTGAGCGTCAATTATTTTGTCGGAATGCCGAGCTTCCACAGTCTGGGCGATCCCGGGTACCAATACTGGCTCACGCATACGCCGCGCGGCACGGTGGTCGACAATCCGAACGGCCTGGGTGCGGCGATGAATGAAAAAGTCAGTTACACCGGCGACGCCATCTCCATGTACACCCACATGGGTACGCACATCGACGCGTTGAACCACTTCGGCCTCGACGGGCGAATATGGAACGGCTTTTCGGCCGACGAACACCTGGGCGACAAAGGCTGGAAAAAAACCGGCGCGGAAACCATCCCGCCGGTGATCGCCAGGGGTGTGCTGATCGACGTCGCGGCGTTTAAGGGCAAAAAGGTGCTCGACCCCGGTTATCGCATCACCACCGACGACCTGAAAGGCGCATTGAGCCGGCAAGGCACAACCCTGCAAAAAGGCGACGTGGTACTGATCCGCACGGGGCAGGCGAGTTATTACGAGGATGCAGACCATTATTTGCACAATTATCCCGGTATCGGCCTCGATGCCGTGCGCTGGCTGGTGGAAGAGCAGCACATCATGCTGCTGGGCGCCGACAACCTGAGCCTGGAGTCGTTTCCCTCCGAACGGCCCGACAACTGGGTGCCCGTACACACCTATCTGCTGGCCGAAAAGGGCGTCATGTTTATAGAACAAATGTTGCTCGAGGAGATGTCAGCCGACCGCGTGTATGAATTTGCCTTCATCGCCGCTTCGCTTAAACTGAACGGCGCCAGCGGCGCGCCCCTGCGCCCTATTGCACTCCCCATCCGATAGCGCACCACACACATCAAGTGTAAAGCCCGCTTTCGGGCATTCGTCACCCACTTTGCGGCATTCGTCCACTCCTTTTTGGCCGACCCGGTCTGCCGGGGGCACCTTTGTCTCAACAAAAACATGAAAGCTATGACAACGATCTCCCTTCCCGTTTCCGGCTACCCTCAAATGACCGACGATCAGCTGATCTCCCTGGTGAGTTCCGGCGATCAACAAGCCTTTGCCACCCTCTACGGACGCTACACCCGGTTGCTGCAATCGGTGCTGATGCGCTACCTCAACGACGCCGAGGCCGTGCAGGAAGTGCTGCAGGATGCTTTTCTGCGCGCTTTCCGCAAACTGGACCATTTCCGCGGAGAAGCCAAATTCTCCACCTGGCTCTGCCGCATCGCCGTATCGCTGGCCATCAGCCGCCGCCGCACCCGGCGTTATGCCGCCTGGTCGGCGCTCGATGAACGCGAAACCGCTGCCAGCACCGCCTGGAACGAAGGCGGCGCCACACTCGACAAACAAGACCTGCGACGCCTCATCGAACGGGCATTCCGCCAACTCAACGAACAGGACGTCATCGCGCTCGACCTTTTTTATTTCCGCGAACAAAGCATCGAGGAGATCGGCCGCCAAACCGGCTGGACGACCACCAACGTAAAAAGCCGGCTCTCCCGCGCCCGCCAGCGCCTGCAGCGGGTGATGCACGAGCAAGGCATTCACGCTGAATACTGCGTTTAACGTGTCAATTCATTTATAATAAGTTATGAAAAACAAAGTCTTTCTTTTCCTGCTGTGCGCCATCCTTTCGAATACCCTGGCCATGGCTCAAAAACAGTTGCCTCCAAGCGCCCTGCCCGCGGCAGAAAATCTCACCTACACCCTGGTCAAAGCCCTGCAACGCGCCGGTTTCGAACTGCCGGTCCGCGCAGCCCCGACCGCCCCGGCCGTCAGCCGCGCTGCCGAACTGCGCCTCGATTCGACCAAGACCTTTTATGGTTACGATCTTAACGGCACGCCGGATTCCACGCCGCTGTTCCGAACCGTGTACCAGTACCCCGACCCGCTCGTCAGCGTCGCAACCGAGTATCAATTCGACGGGGGCGCCTGGATCACGCTCAACCGCAGCACGCAGTATTCCGACGACCAGGGCCGTCTCGTAGAGGTTTTTGCCGAATTGTACGACGCGGTTACCCATGATTTCCGGCCCGATTCGCGCCTGGAAATCTATCCTCGAGGCGACTCTCCCGAGCTGATCGACTCCGCCTTCACCACCTATTGGTCGGTCGAAACCAACGACTGGGTGGAATTGATCACCATCTGGAATACGTACGACGACCAGGAACAACTGCTCGAAAGCCTCACGCGGCTCAACATTCTCGGCGACTTTTTGCTGTTCCGCGATGTATTTACCTACGACGATTTTGGCAACAATACCCTGATCGAATCATTCGCCCTGCTGGGCCAGGATGAATTCCCCGCCGGCCGCCGCGAAATGACCTACAACCAAAACAACCAGCTGATTACCGTTACCGCGTTGTCGATCGATGATTTCGGCGAATACCAGCCCCAAAGCCAGGTGACCTATACCTACACCGTATTCGGCAACGAAGCCCAGGTGAACAGCTTCGAATGGAACGGCCAAAACTGGCTGCAAACGGAGAGCATTACCTACAACTACGACAACCAGCAGCGCGTCGTCGCCAGAGAAACCCGCTTTTTCCATCAATCCGACCCGGAAGAGCGCGAACTGGTCAATTTTGAATACGTGGAAGGCGCCGACCTTGCGCTGGAGACCTTGTTTGTCTGGGACAGCGCATCGGAGACCTATTTCCTCTCCGACAAGAAATACTACTACTATTCGAGCGGCTCCACCGCCCTCGATCCGACCCCCGAACCGGTACAACAACTGATCGTATCACCCAACCCGACGCAGGGACTCGTGCGGCTTTCCGTCGGGGAAGAAACCGGTATTCAGGTCTTCAACCTGTCGGGACAACTGATGCAGTCGGTCATCCTGCAACCGGGTCAAATGCTCGATTTGAGCGCTTTGCCGGCCGGTATTTATTCGATCAGCGCCCGTGATACCCAGGGCTATTACCTGGGTAAAGTCGTGAAACAATAACAGGCCATCCCCAACCCGTGACCTGACGCAAAGAGTAATCGTTTTTCATACCACTTGTAACATCGGGACGGTTTATGCCGTCCCATGTTACTATCTGAAAAACATCAACCCCATCAACCCTATAAACCTCATCAACCTCATCAACTTTCATCAACTATATAAGCTATGTTCTCCCGTCTCTTTTTCATCGCCCTGCTCGCCCTGACGAGCCTGATGGCCTGCCGAACGGCTCAAGTTGCCGTCAACCCCCGCCTCGATGCCAAAGCCATGACTGTAAAAGGCCGCAACGGCCTGATGATCGGCCAGGTGATCCGCTACGGCGATTACCGTACCGAGCCGGTGCGCCGGGGCTGGACGAAAGGTTACGACATTCCTTTTTTCGTACGCTTCCGGGGCGCAAAGGAGAAAATCAGTTACGTTCAGCACGGCGCGGCCGGTCTGCAGGCAGAGGTATTTTGCGTCAGCAAATTCAAAAGCACCGAAATCCAGTGGGCATCCGAGTTTTTCAGCATTCCACTCGATTACAAAAACTTTTTTGCCGGAAATATCAACTTCGGTGAAGGGCGCCCGGGCTGGGATTTTATTCTCCACAACCCCAACGGAGACTTCATGCGCGAACAGGAATCGGCCGGTTTTGCCCAAAACGGCGCACGCCGCATCGACATCACGCCGATCCGGGGCTTGCAGGGCCAACCCGACTGGATGAAATCACTGGCCGTGTATGGCCATGAGTTTCATCTCGACGGCCAGGTAATCGGCGCCGTATCGACAGTCAACAAGGGTACTGTCTGGATCGACGAAAGCCTCGACGCCGAAACCCGCACCGTGGTGGCCGCCATCGCGACCGGATTGTTGTTGCGCACCGACGTGGAAGGGGTCGACATGAGCCCTGTACAGTAAATCATTCTAAAAAAATTCAGCTATGAAACAATTGCTTTTCCTGGGCGGCCTCCTGCTGCTCAGCCTCTCCGCCTGCAAAAAAGACGAGTCTGACGACCCCGTCGTTCAGCCCCAACTTCCGGCCATCAGCCAGATCAAATGGTCGGACAACGACCACCTGCGCTTTATTTACAATGAAAAAGGCCAACTGGCCGAACTGCGCAACCAGTGGCAGTACCTGGCCGGCGATCCGTCGGCGATCCGACTGCTGGTCGATCAGTTCAGTTACGACGCGCAGGGCCGGATCACGCAGGTCAGTTCTACCGGCGGGTTCAAGGCCAATTATTTTTACAACGACAACCTGATTGAAAAAGTAGAGGAGCTGGCGCCCGGCGGCGAAGTACTGAGCATCATCACCTACCTGTACAACCAGGGCCGGATAATTGGCCAGATACGCGAGTACGCCAACGGGCCGGGCGAATTGCCGACAACGTACAAATACCTGTTCTCCTACGATGCGCGGGGCAACCTGAGCAAACAGGAAATTTTGCGCGAAGAGCCGGGCGGCGAGTATCTTTTGCTCAATACGGTCGAGTACCTCGACTTTGACCAAAAAGTCAATCCGGCCGGCTGGACGACGCAGTACCCTTATTTGCCGACCTATGCATTCCACAAAAACAACCCCGGCAAAATGCTGTACTACTCGCCCGACAACGATACCCAGACGACCACCTACCGCTACGAATACGGCGCCAACGGCCTGCCCTCGGTCAAATACGAGACCAGGCCCAATGGCCAGTATACCGGGCGTTATGAATATTGACGGGATTGCGAGGCGCAGAGGTGCTGTGTTAAAAGGAATTTGCTGACTTTTGCGCCCCGTTTTATTCCTTATGGCTCGCAAGAACAAACTCCGCAAATTCGCCGAAATCCTGTCGTTTCCCAACGTGTACGAGTGCTACAACGTACAACAGCCCTCGCTGGTGGGGGCCGGTATGCAACCCGTCGAACTGAAAGGCCGCTGGCAGGAAGCGCATTTTCACAATGAACTGCCCATCACCCTCGAACTGGCCTGTGGCGGCGGAGAATACACGGTCGGGCTCGCCCGGCGTTTCCCCGATCGCAATTTTATCGGGGTCGACGTCAAAGGCAACCGCCTCTGGAAAGGCGCCCGGGAAGCCCTGGAGCAAAACCTGGGCAACGCCGCCTTTTTGCGCACCCGCATCGAAGTGATCGAACATTTTTTTGCGCCGGGGGAGGTATCCGAGATATGGATCACCTTCCCCGACCCATTCCCGAGGGCAAGCAAGGAAAACAGACGACTTACGTCCGCTTTTTTTCATGAAAAATACCGGCAAATATTGTCCCCCGGCGGACTCGTACACCTCAAACACGACGACCCGGATTTTTACCGCTTTACACTCGACACCATCGCCGCCGACCCGCGCTGCGAACTGCTGTACCACAACGACGACATCTACGCCGGAACGCTGGCCTTCCCCGAACTGGAAATCCAGACGCTTTACGAATCCATGCACCTGGCGGCGGGCAAAACCATCAAATACGTGCGGTATCGCATCAGCTGACCGCTTGTTGTGCCGGTGGTCAATTGATTTAAACCTTTCATCAGTTTTTCACGCTCTCCCGCCCTGCACCGACCGAACTTTGAGGCATGACCCTGCCCGATGATTTCAGCCGCCCGCTTGCCCGCATTGCCCTCGAAGAAATGAACAGGGGCAACCGGATTGTCGAAATAGCCCGGGGCTGGCCCGAAACGCGAACCATTCTGGTTTTTCTTGGGCAGCCCTTCAAAGATGAATATCCGGCTGCATCGCTCGAATACCACGAGATCGACGACCCGCACTACTGGAAATCGGAATACTTCGATCCGGCAACGGGGCATGTACTGGCCTGTAAATTCGGCGACGATCGTTGAACCATGATTATCCTGTCGATTGCGGCTGTATTCCTTGCTGTACTGTGTACGTTGATGGCACCCCTCAGCATCTATCTGGCGCTTTTTGCGCCCATGGCCATGGACGCGCCGGGTTCGGAGCATTCGCCGGGGAAATGGTGTTTTGTCGCGGCGTTATTTATTGCGCCTTTGGTATTGATCCCCTCCGTTTGGTACGCCTGGGCGGCAATTTTGAACGCTCGACACGGCATAGCGCTGGGCTGGTGCGGGGTGGGTTTGTTGCCGCTGGCGCTAGGTTGGTACTTGCTGGAAAACAACTGGTTTGATAAAAAAAAGCCTCGGGCATGATGGTATGGGCCGTGATCGTTTTGTTGTTCTCGGGTCATGCCGTTCTTTGGGCCTGGTATTTTCCCCGGCATTGTCTCGACGGCCGCAGAGTAGGGTGGGGCGAGCGGTACGAGGCATTGTGGAAATGGCTGCTTAAACGAATTGGCGAACACCATGAAAGATAATTTTTCCCAACAATCGGCGCAGTATGCCCGGTTCCGGCCGGTTTATCCGCCGGCTTTGTACGACTTCATCCTCTCCCTGACGCCTGCCCGCCACCGGGCCTGGGACTGTGCCACGGGCAACGGGCAGGTAGCGGCCGTGCTGGCCGATCATTTCGGGGAAGTATGGGCGACCGACATCAGCGCGCAACAACTGGAGCACGCCATTCAAAAGCCCAATATCCGCTACGCTGTAGGGGCGGCGGAATCGACAGACTTTCCGGACCACTATTTCGACCTGATAACGGTGGCACAGGCGGCGCACTGGTTTGACTTCGAACGGTTTTATGCCGAAGTTCGGCGCATTTTGGCGCCCGGCGGGTTGCTGGTATTGTGGGGCTATGGCCTGATGCGCACCGAAAGTCCGGCGGTTGATGCGCTGCTCGACCGCTTTTACCGCGAGGTCGTCGGGTCGTACTGGGATGCCGAACGCCGGCACGTCGATGAAGCCTACCGGAGTATTCCGTTCCCTTTCGCCGAAATCGGGGCCCCGGATTTCCGAATGCCGTACCGCTGGACGCGGGCGCATTTTCTGGGTTATCTGGGCACCTGGTCGGCGGTACAACACTACCGGAAAGCCCTGGGGGAAGATCCGGTAGCGCTATTCACGCCTGAAATAGCGGCTGTCTGGCCCGAGGAAAAAGAACTGGACATCTGGTTTCCGGTGTTTGTCCGCGTGGGGCGGGGGCGATACGTTTCACAAGTCCAGCCAAGCTAACATTGTACGCGGAGGCGCTGAGGGATGGGTGTTTCACGCGAAGGGCGCAAAGGAGCAAGGCGCGCAAAGAGGGGGATTTTTATTGCACGCAGAGGGGCTTGTGTTTCACGCAAAGGGCGCAAAGGAGCAAAGCGCGCTGTCGTTTCACACAGTTTTTAATTGCACGCAGAGGCGCAGAGGCACAGAGGGGCTTGTGTTTCACGCAAAGGGCGCAAAGGAGCAAAGCGCGCAAAGAGTGAGAAATTATGACTGAAAAGCGACAACTCTGCGTCTCTGCGTCTCTGCGTGCAATTAAAAACTGTGTGAAACGACAGCCCTCTTTGCGCGCTTTGCTCCTTTGCGCCCTTCGCGTGAAACACAAGCCCCTCTGCGTCTCTGCGTGCAATTAAAAACTGCGTGAAGCACAAGCCCCTCTGCGTGCAATAAAAATCGCCCTCTTTGCTTGAAATCCTATTACGGCATATCAAACAGCCCGTAATACATCTTCAAGGTCGGGTCGGTTTCTTTTTCCTTGATTTCCTTGACGAGATTGTTGAGCGCCGCGGCTTTGTCCGTATTGCCTTGTTCGCGGTAGTGGTTGCGAATGTCAGCGATGGCTTTGGTTGCGGTGAATCGGCGCCACTGGGTTTCTTTGCCATTCAGCGCCGTGGTTTTGAAGCCCTCCACCACCTGATCGAGGATGGTGGGATCGTTGAGGCGGGTGAGGTAGCGCTGGTAGTGGTCGAAGAAGGTCATGGCCGACATACCGTCCATTTTTTCCGCTTTTTTCTGGTACCAGGCGAGTTGCGCAGGGTCGGGGTTTTGGGCATACAATTCGGCCAAAACCAGAACGGTGGCATCGCTCTCGTCGTTTTCGAGGCTTTTGGAAGCCGCTACTGCTGCTGCCGGGTCGATCTGGCCCAGGGAGTTGAGGCCGGCGCCGACGACGCTGTACGGCAGTTCGGGGCTCAGGGCTTTTTGCAGAACAGGCACGTATTTTTTGTCGCCGGTTTGGCCCAGCATGGAAAGCGCGCTGGCGCGTACCGAGGGCATCGGGTCGTTTTCGGCCATTTGAGCCACCTGGGCAGCCACCTGCGGATCGGTCATATCGGCCTGCCCCAGGGCATAGTCGCGAATGCCGTGGAATTTGTCCTGTAAAGCATCTTTATACACCTTTTTGGCCGCCGGCGACCCGTCGGACTGCAGGGCTTCGAGGGCTTCCCAGCGGTCGCGGAACAGCGGGGCGTGGTAGTACTGGAACACCCATTCGTCGGTCGTGTGCATGTCGGTTTTGACGGCCAACAGGGTTTTATCGGCGTCCACGTTGACGAGGGCGGGGCGTTGTGCGGCATCGAAGGTGAAGGTCTGGCTGCGTTTGGTAACGCGGATATTTTCGCGGCGCACTGTGCCGTCGGCGGCGTACAAATCCACTTTGAGCGGCAGTTCGAAGATGGGCGCCACGTCTTCGCCTTCCTGGCTTTGGGTGATGGTGACGGTTTGTTTTTTGGTCGTTTCATCCCAGCCGTAGCGGATGTCGAGCACGGGATGGCCGGCGCCGAGGTACCATTGGTTGAAGAACCAGTTGAGGTCTTGTCCGGTGACGTCTTCAAACGAGAGGCGCAGTTCGTGGACTTCGGCGTCGGAGTAGGCGTTCTTTTTCAGGTAATGCTGCAGGGAGGCGAAAAAGGCTTCGTCGCCGAGGTAGCTGCGCATCATGTGCAGGGCGGCGCCGCCTTTGTTGTACGAATGCGCGTCGAACATCGACTCGCGGTTGTCGTAGCCGAAATGGATGAGGGGGTGGCCGCCGTCCTGGGCGGAGAAAATATAGCCCATTTGCTCTTGCATTTCGTGCATATCGGCTTCGTCGCGGCCATATTTGTGTTCGAGCCAGAGGTACTCGGAGTAGTTGGCAAAGCCTTCGTTTAGGGTCAGGTTGGCCCAGCTTTCGCAGGTAATGAGGTCGCCGAACCAGTGGTGGAACATTTCATGCGCCACGACTTTTTCATTCAGCCAGTGGTCGTCGAGCAGTTCGCGGCTGGTTTTTTGCATAAAATCGCCAAAAATGACGCCGGTGGTATTTTCCATGGCGCCGCTCACGTAATCGCGCACGATCACCTGCGAGTATTTGGGCCAGGGGTAGTCGTAGCCCAGTGTTTGGGAGAAAAACTCCAGCATTTCCGGGGTATGCGGGTAGATGTCTTTGGCGTAGGGTTCGTATTTGGGCTCTACGTAGTAGTTCACCTCCATGTTGCGCCATTTGTCTTTCACCACCGAAAACTCGCCGATGGCCATCATAAACAGATAGGGCGCGTGGGGTTTGTCCATTTTCCAGTAGTCGGTGCGGGTGCCGTCGGCGTTCTTTTTGGACGACAGCAACAGGCCGTTGGAGAGCGTGGTGTATTGGTCGTCGACTGTGAGGTACATCTCCTGGGTACAGCGTTCGTTGGGTTTGTCGACGGTCGGGAACCAGAAAGAGTTGCTTTCCGTCTCGCCCTGGGTCCAGATTTGCCGGGGTTTGTCGGGGTCGCTGCCATCGGGGTTGATGAAATACAGGCCCTTGTCGGCCGTAATGGCCGCGCTGCCGCCGTAGGTCTCGCGTTCGTCGGGCTTGGCGGTATAGTCGATCACCACTTTGTATTCCTCGTTGCGGGTGTAGGTGCGGCCGAGATGGACGACGAGTTGTTCGTTGTTGTAGTCGTATTTCAGGGGTTCTTTTTTGCCCTCGAAACTCACCGAGTGGATGTCGAAGTTTTTGGCGTCGAGCGTCAGTTTGTCGGTGGGATAAAACCAGGGCCGCAGGGTAAGCGTGGCGCGGCCGTTGGCGCGTTTTTTTGCCCAGTCGAACGAAAGTTCCAGTTTGGTATGGATCAAATCGTGCTCGAAGGTGTGCGAAGGGTTGTAGGGCGGAAGGGTATCGATCTTTTTGTCGGAAGCCGGCCGGACGACGGCCTCTTCCATCACGGCATACTCAACCGGCTCCTCGTCGCCCATCACGGGTTTGCCCATGTTGTCGTACTGGGTGGGCTGATCGGGGTGGCCGGGCGATCCGGTGACTTTTTCGGCGGTTTTGCGATTGCAGGCCGGAGCGATAAACAAAGCGGCCAACAGGGCCGACAGGAGCAATTTTTTCATGGTTGTATATAAATGCGAGATAGAGACACAAAAATGTGCCGGTGGTTCGGGGCTTTTGCCAAATTTGCGTGTTTTTTCGGCTAATACACCCTTTCAGGAATTTTTCAACGCAAATCAAACGCCCGTGGAGACGAAAACGTACACCGACCAACTCATTGATTTAGCCTGGCAATACGGCCCCAAAGTACTCATGGCGCTCGCGCTGCTCGTCGTCGGATTCTGGGTCATCAAACGTATGACGCGCGGATTCGACATTTTTATGCGCAAGCGCAAACTCGACGACAGCCTGCGCCCCTTCTTCCTGTCGCTGGTTGATGTGGGTATGAAAGTGGTCCTGTTGCTCGTGGTGGCCAGTATGGTCGGTTTGGAAACAACCTCGTTCATCGCCATATTCTCCGCCCTGGCGTTTTCAATCGGTCTGGCCCTGCAGGGCAGTCTGGGCAATTTTGCCAGCGGCGTCCTCATCCTCCTGTTTCGGCCCTACCGCGTCGGCGACCTGCTGACGGTAAACGGCATGGCCGGCCATGTGGCGGAAATACAGATTTTCAGCACCATTTTGGTTACCCCGCAGGGCAAAAGAATCATTATTCCCAACGGTAAAATGACCGAAGGCCCCATTGAAAACATGGGCTATGACACCCCCGTGCAAGCCCAGATTTCGCTGCTGGTCGATGCCGAAACCTCGCTGGATACCGTGCGGCAGATTACCGAAGAAGTGGTCGGACGAAGCGCGCACGCCGTACCCGGCCGTGTGCCCACCGTGCAGGTGAGCGGCATGAGCCGCGACGACGTCAAGATCGATATCGGCTGCTGGACGAGCGGCGAGCACTACAACGACACGCTCGATTACCTGTACGAAGAACTCAAAACCGCGTTCGATACCCACGGCATCAAACTGGCCAAGGAGCGGCGCAAGCAAAATGTGTAAAAAACAATGCCTGCCGATCCGTCCGAACGCCTGCTCGAGTTTTTACAAAAACGCGCGGCCCTCTCGCGGGAAGAAGCCGTGGTATTTGCCGCCCGCTGGTCGGTGCAGCGGCAATTGAAACGGGGCGATTATTTGTGTTCGATCGGGAAAATGGAACAACACGTCTGGTTTATCGCCGAAGGGCTGTTGCGTATTTATTATCCGACCGACACGGAAGAAGTGTGCGTGGGTTTTTCCTACGAAGACACGGTGGTCAGTTCCTTCCCGTCGTTTATCCGCCAACAGCCGTCTACCTTCTCCATTCAGGCGTTGGAAAAATGTACGGCGCTGGGCATTACGCGCACCGATTTGTACGTGGCCATCGATACCTGGCCGGCGGTAGCGAAGCTGTGGTCGGGCCTGCTCGAACAGGTCGTGACGGGATTGATTGAACGGGAGATAGAAATCAGCACAACGACGCCCGAACAACGCTACCACAATCTGCTCCGGCGGGCGCCCTATCTTTTTCAGCGCGTGCCCCTGAAATACATCGCCACCTACCTGCGCATCAAACCCGAAACCCTGAGCCGGGTGCGGCGGACCGGTATTTCCGCTTCCTGATTTCTTGATTTCAATCAATTTTTAGGCTGCGGGAGGGGCCGACTTTTGTGCCGTATTTAAAAACAAACAAAAGTCAAGCTATGAACCGCACCCTTCTTTTCTCCCGCATCTACCTCCTCCTGCTGGCCGTCGCCACGCTCAACATCGCCCTGCAAGCCCTGCTGGACCCGCAAACCGTGATGAATTTCGTATCGGTATCGCTCGGCGACAACGTTACGGCCCGCAACTCGATCCGCGCCCTTTACGGCGGCGTCAACTTCTGCTTCGGCATTTACTGGATTTACGCGGCGTTTCGCAGCCAGTCGACCGGTTTGATCCTGGCCTTGCTGTACACCGGCGGATTTGTTTTCGGCCGCGTCTGGAGTATGCTGGCCGATGGTATGCCCGGCGAATTTGCCCAGCAATGGCTGGTGACCGAAGCAATCTTTATGCTGCTGGCAGCCGGTTTGCTGCGCTGGCGGCAACAGGCGACAACGGCTCAGTTGGCCAGAGCCCTGTAAGCGCGCCCTTTCGCACGCAGAGGGGCTTCTGCTATGCAGATTTGATGAAAACAGCCCGAACACTCTACCTTAGCGCAAACAACTCGACCATGCGCATTACATTTCTGCTATCCTGTCTAATGTTTTCCTGCACCCTCCTGTTTGGCCAAAAAACCACCGTGCGCGACATCGACCGCCGGGTGGAAGAATTGTTGGCCAAAATGACCCTCGATGAAAAAATCGGCCAGCTCACCCAGTCGCCCGGCGATATCAGCACCGGCACCGACGTGTCGAAAGACAACCTGCTCGCCGGCATACGCCAGGGCCGTATCGGGAGTGTGCTCTCGCACACCAATTTCGACAACAAAATTGTCATGCAGCGCACCGCCGTCAAGGAATCGCGGCTGGGTATCCCGCTTATTTTCGGCTTCGACGTGATCCACGGCTACAAAACCATTTTCCCTATTCCGCTCGCCCAGGCGGCGACCTGGGACATGGCCGCCATCGAAAATGTCGAACGCATTGCCGCCGCCGAAGCCGCCGCCGACGGCCAGAACTGGACCTTTTCGCCCATGGTCGACGTGTCACACGACCCGCGCTGGGGCCGCGTCATGGAAGGCGCCGGCGAAGACCCCTATCTCGGCAGCCGGGTGGGCGAAGCCCGCGTGCGGGGCTTCCAGGGCAACGACCTGAGCCAGCCCAACACGGTGGCCGCCTGCACCAAACACTTTGCCGCCTATGGCTTCGCCGAAGCCGGACGGGAGTACAATACCGTCGACATGAGCGAACAACGCCTGCGCGAAATGGTGCTGCCGCCCTTCGAAGCCTCGGCTCGCGCCGGCAGCGCCACGTTTATGAGCGCTTTCCAGGCCCTGAACGGCGTGCCGGCCAGCATGGACCGCCACCTGCTCACCGACATCCTGCGCGGAGAATGGGGCTGGCAAGGCATGGTCGTGAGCGATTGGGGTACTTTCGGCGAAACCATCGTACACGGCGCCGCCACCGACGATACCGATGCCGCCGCCAAATGCCTCTCCGCCGGCAACGACATGGACATGTGCAGCGGCGTGTACGAACGCGGCCTCAAAAATGCCCTCGACCAGGGCCGCATTACCCAAAAACAAATCGACGACGCCGTACGCCGCGTGCTCTGGCTCAAATTCGCCCTGGGCCTGTTCGACGACCCCTACCGCTACCTCGATAAAAAACGCCGTACCGAAACCCTCGAACGCCCCGAATACCGCCAGGCCTCCCGCGACATGGCCGCCGAAAGTATGGTGCTGCTCAAAAACGACGGCGGCGTGCTGCCCCTGACGCCCCAAAGCCCCTTCAAAAAAATCGCCATCATCGGTCCCTATGCCAACAGCCAGGGCAACAAAGACTATATGAGCTTCTGGACGCTCGGCCTCGGCGTACGCGAGTACGACTCCACCAAGGTCGTCACCCCCGCCCAGGCCCTCAAACCCGCGCTGGAAGAAATGGGCTTTCAGGTGACCGTCGCCGAGGTATGCCTCGACGCTACCTGCACCGAAAAAGACTACTCGGTGGCCTTGCAAGCCGCCCGCGAGGCCGATCTCGTGATCGCCTGCGTCGGCGAACGCGGCATCGATTGCGGCGAATGCCGTTCGGTGACTTCGCTCGACCTCCCGCGCGGACAGGAGACGCTGCTCAAGGTCGTCAGCCGGGGCAATAAACCCACGGTCATGGTGCTGTTCAACAGCCGCCCGCTCGTTTTCCCCTGGGCCGCCGAAAACGTGCCGGCCATCCTCGTGGCCTGGCAACCTGGCTTCGAAACCGGCAACGCCCTGGCCGACGTGCTCACCGGCCGCGTCAACCCCTCGGGCAAACTGCCCCTCACTTTCCCGCGCCACCAGGGCCAGGTCCCGATCTACTACAACCACCTCAACACCGGCCGGCCGCAAACCCAAATGGGCCAGATGTGGTCGAGCGGCTACCTCGACATGCCCACCACGCCGGCATGGCCTTTCGGATTTGGGCTGAGCTACACGACGTTCCGCTACTCCGACATCCGGCTCAACAAAAAGACCATGGGCATGGAAGAAACCCTCGAAGTGTCGGTCGTCGTGACCAACACCGGCTCCCGCGTCGGCGAGGAAGTGGTGCAGTTGTACATCCGCGACCTCTCGGCCGATATTTCCCGGCCGGTGAAAGAATTGAAAGGTTTTGAAAAAATCCGCCTGGAACCCGGCGCCGGCCGCGAAGTGCGTTTTCTGCTGACCAAAAAAGACCTGGCCTACTGGAACCACGAGGCGAAATTCAAAGCCGATCCGGGCAAGTTCAAGGTGTTTGTGGGCGGCAACAGCCAGGACGTGAAAGAGGCGGAGTTCGAGTTGCGGTAGGGCCGACGTATTAAGCATTGTCATCGACCCCGCCAAGGAAAACAAGGGTAGACTACGGCAAGGCCCGCTGGCAATTCTTCTTATAAAAAAGGAATAGCCCTTTTTAAAATCCGCGCACATCCGGGTCATCCGCGTCATCCGCGTTGCCATCCTGCCCCGGTGGTCGAATGACCCGAAAACATCACTGAGCAGCCTGTGAAGGAGACAAAATTTTGGACAGGATTTACAGGATTAACAGGATGGGGCGGCTTCGCCGCTGTGTTCCAGTCTGTTGGTGCTGTAAATGCTGTCTGAAAAAGCGCGTTTGATGCGGGCGGCGAGGCGGTAGGGCGACGTATTAAGCATTGTCATCGACCCCGCCAAGGAAAACAAGGGTAGACTACGGCAAGGCCCGCTGGCAATTCTTCTTATAAAAAAAGGAAAAGCCCTTTTAAAATCCGCGCACATCCGGGTCGTCCGCGTCATCCGCGTTGCCATCCTGCCCCGGTGGTCGAATGACCCGATAACATCACGATTGCACCTTCGGCGGTCCCGCCATCAAATGGCGCGCCTGACCCACCCAGTCTTCCTCGATGATCTGGCGGGGCGAGAGGCCCAGCGCTTCGGCCACGGCGGCCACGGTGGCGTCGTCCCACTGACTGATCTGGGCGAAGGTATAGATGCCGAGTGCGTAGAGTTGCTGTTCGGCGAACGGCATGATACCGTTGATGATTTTCAGGTCGTCGGCATGATCGCCGTCGGACTGGCCCTGACGACCGGCGGCCTGGGCCGGACCGGCGAGGATATTGCGACTGGTGGGCGCCGAGGCTGTGGCTGCTTTTTCCGAAAACTCGCTGTAACTGCGTTTGCGCAGCACTTCCAGTTGCAGGTTTTCGATTTCGATACGCGCCGCGTCGAGTTGTTGCTGGAGTTGGGAGCGCTCGGTTTCGAGGGCGCTCGTGGTTTCTTCCAGGGTGCGCACCTGGCGGAGCATGCCGTTAAAATCGCGGTTGAGCACTTTCCAGGCGTTGAGTTCTTCGTGCAGGCGGGCGATTTCCTTGCCGTGTTCGGCGTTGCGGGAGCGCAGGTTGCCGAGTTGATCGTCGAGAAACTGGATTTTTTCCGCGTAAAAAGCCGCTTCGGCCTGCGCTTTGGCCAGTTTGGCCGCCTCCGCCTGGGCCGAGGCCGTCCAGGTCGCGCGTTCGATCTCGAAGGCCGAGAGCTGCTGGCGCATCTGGCCGATTTCCAGCGACATACGTTTGAGGTCGGCTTCTTTCAGGTCGTGCTGGTCGCGCACCTGACTGTACAGGCGGGCCAAGGCGTTGCGGTCCTGTTCGCTGCGTTCGTAGGCTTCGAGGATCGGTTTTTCATACAAAGCCGCGCGCAACGACCAACCGACCACCAAACCGATCAAGGTGGCAATGGCCCATGCGAGCCAGTAAAAAAGCGGGTCCTGCACCAAGGCATCCATGCGGGGGATTGCAATATTTTGACCAAAGGTAATGGGTAAATGCAGAAAAACTGCAATTCGGGCGCATTTTGCGCGTTTTTGAGCTACATTTGTTCAAAGACAGGGCTCGAAATACCCTTCCAGAACGTCGGAAAAAAGACCTAATTTTCCACGGGAAATATCATCTCAAACCATCGCCGGGGAAATGACCAATCATCGCGGCAACTGTTCTTGTGTATTGATAATGAATCAATTAGCCGCTATTAGTCTATTCCTCCTCCTGGCTGCCCGACTGGCCGCCCAAAGTCCCGCCCCGCCGGCCACACAGGTCTACATCGATTCCATCCTCATCGAAGGCAACAGAAAGACGCGCGAAGCCCTGATTCTGCGCGAGTTGGAGTTCCGGACCGGCGATTCGCTGCCCATGCAGGAGCTGGGCGCCATCCTCGACCGCAACGCCCTGCGGCTCATGAACCTCGGCATTTTCAGTCAGGCGAAGATCAACGTCGGGCAATGGCGCGAGGGCAACCGCCTCACCCTGCGCATCCGGGTGGTGGAAGGCTGGTACCTCTATCCCGTGCCGATATTTAGCCTGGCCGACCGCAATTTCAACGTCTGGTGGTACGAGTTCAAGCGCTCGCTCAAACGCGTCAACTACGGCGCCGATTTTACCCAACTCAACGTCACCGGTCGCGCCGACGCCCTGAAAGTCAACGCCCAGTTTGGCTACGCCAACCGCTACGAGATCAATTACCGCAACCCCGCGATCAACCGCCGCCAGACCCTGGGCCTGCAAACCGGCGTGTCGTACACCCGCACCCACGAAGTCGCCCTGCGCACCGAGGCCAACAAACTCGTGTTTCGCACCGACCCTGAACGCTGGAACATCCGCCGCACCAGCGCCTGGCTGGGCCTCGGCTGGCGCCCCCGGCTCTTCACCGCCCACCAGTTCCTGCTCGAATACCGCGACAACCGCGCCGCCGACAGCATCGCCGCCGTGCTCAACCCCGATTTTTTCGGCGACGGCGCCACCCGGCAGCGGCATTTCAGCCTGGTGTACACCTTCGAGCACGACCGCCGCAACATACGGCCGTACCCCACCGATGGCTGGTACGCCTACGCCGAACTGCGTCTCAACGGCCTCCTGCCCTCCGACGACCTGCACCTCTACCGCCTCAAAACCGAGTACGGGCGCTATTTCCCCGTCGGGCGCAAGCTCAGTTTCGAAGCCGTGGGCAAAACCCGCGTCAGCTGGCCGCGCTGCCGCCCGCCCTATTTCAACAACCAGGCCCTGGGCTACGGCGGCGACTACGTGCGCGGCTACGAATACTACGTGGCCGACGGCCTCGATTTCGCCGTGCTGCGTACCTCCTGGCACTGGGAGTTTTTCAGCCGCGAGTTCAATTTCGGGCGCTTCATGCCCGTTCAGGCTTTCCGCTTTTTCCCCGTCAAGCTGTTCCTCGCCCTCAATGCCGACCTGGGCTACGCCCACGACCCCTGGTACGCCGCCGGCAACCCCCTCAGCAACCAATGGCTCAGCGGCTACGGCTTCGGGCTCGACGTCATTCTCTATTACAACAAAAGTATCCGCCTCGAATGGACCTGGAACCACCTCGGCGAAGGCGGATTTTACCTGCGCGTCAATACGGGAATATGAACAGCCGCGCCCTCTACCGCCGCCTCTGGCTGCCCCTGTACCGCCGCTGGGCCCTGCGCTACCAGCGCCGCGAAAGATTGTACCGCTACGACGGCCTGCGCCTGCAGGTGCCGCCGGGGGTGTTTCATCCGGGCCTTTATTTCAGCAGCCCGGTGATGCTCGGTTTTTTGGCCACTTGTGATCTGCGCGGCAAAACCCTGCTCGACGTGGGCACGGGCAGCGGCCTGCTGGCCCTGTACGCCGCGCGGCAGGGCGCCCGCACCGCGGCCCTCGACCTGCACCCCCTGGCCGCCGCCGCGGCCCGCCGCAACGCCACTGCCAACGGCCTGCCCCTCGACGTGCTGGAAAGCGACCTCTTCGAGGCCCTGCCCCCCGGCCGGCAGTTCGAGCTGGTATTGGTCAATCCGCCCTATTACCCCCTGGCGCCCCGGCGGATAGAAGAGCACGCTTTTTATGCCGGCGAACAACTGGAATATTTCCAGCGCTTTTTCGCCGGCCTGGGCGCCGTGCTGGCCCCCGGCGGCCGCTGCTGGATGGTGCTGTCGGAAGACTGTGCGATAGAACGGATCAGCGGAATCGCCCGCAGTTTTGGATGGGGTTTTGAGGCGGTTTTTGAGCGAAAAAAGTGGGGGGAAAGGTTGTTTGTGGTGGAAATTGGCAGGGTGGGGTAGGAGACGGTCGCGGAATGGGTGCCGAATTTTGTACCCAAAATCGTTTGGCGGGTCGCGGATTTTGGCTATAAATTTGTAACCGGAAAACCAGACCGACCCGATGAAACTTGTTTGCTGTGCCGCTGCCGCCCAATATTCCTCGGGAAGATGATGAGGGGTGTTGGGCGGTGGTGGTTATAGCGATATGCTCGTAACGAACGATGAAAGGGGATGCGGGTTGCGGGAGTGGGACGTCATTGACCAGAAAAGAAGTATTTGCCTGGTTGCTCTTGCGGGGCTATTGAAAAAATAAGAAAATGAAAATCTTTGCATTAATATTGTTTTTAATTTGCACAACTTCTTGTTGTCAAAAGTACTACATTGCGGTAGCACCTACGCAATTCAATATATTATATAACAATTTAACCAACTCAATAATAATTGGAATAACTGGCTTAAAAAAACCAAAGTTCACTTTGTCTGTAGATAACGGGAAGGTCTACCAAATTGAGGATCGTTACTTTATAGAGCCCGACAGGCTCGGGTTATGCTCATTAAGCATTGTTATAAATCAAAAACATACATATTATTATATTTTCAAGGTTCAGCAACCACAAGACCCAGAGACTGGCTTAATGATTAGTAAGCATAATAGGAATATAAAAAGCGTCACAGAGGCTACTGGAGTTTATGCCACTTCTAATTCGGGCTACGCTACCAATCTAAAAGTAATCAACTTTGATGTTGATGTAATAAGAGATGGAAACATAATTTTTTGTTATGAGAACAATGGGCCATTGTTTGACAGCAACTTAAGACAATTTTTTACCACGTTGCAAAAGGGAGATGTTGTAAACTTTTATAATATTATTGTTCTGTATAAAAATGGTAATACCCAAGATGGAATTCCATTTTCATTTATTGAAAAATAAGAGTTTTTTAGCAGTTATTAGAAGCTATCTCAAAAATACCTGAGCAAGATTTTGATACAGCCAAGTGATACAAAAGCGAAAAAGTTCTCTGAATAATACTCGTGTCGAACCAGAAGGCGTCGGAAGTTGAAAAGCCAGGCGAAGAGCCGTTCGATTTTCCAGCGTCGTTTGTATCGTCGCAAGGTCCGGCCATCCTGGGTTTTGGTTTTTTTGCGATTAGAACGGTGCGGAGCGATCATTTCAATGCCTTGGTTTTCAATGCTTTGGTCTAATGGGTCACTGTCGTAAGCTTTGTCGCCAATTATTCACTCAGGGACTTGCGCCACGAATCAATTTGCCAAAGTGTCTTCAACAAGGGTGATTTCGTGTGGCGAAGCGCTTGCCAGGTGAATGGCGAGAGGTAAACCACGGCCGTCTGCAATGGCCATGATCTTGGTCCCTTTGCCACGCTTGGTTTTCCCAACACAGAGCCCCTTTTTTCGCCGGCACAAAGGTGCCGTTGATGAAACACTCTGACAGGCCCAAACCGCCTCGTTGGCCTAAATCTTCGGCCAAGGTTTCCAAAATAGTGGGAAAAACACCATTTTGGACCCATTTTTGAAAGGTTCGATGGCAAGTTTGATATGGAGGGTATCGCTCCGACAGGTCTTGCCAGCGGGCGCCGGTTCGGAGAATCCAGAGAATACCGTCCAAAACTTCACGAGGTTCCCTGGACAGGCCGATCGCGGCCATCGACACGCCGTTGAACAGGTATAAGTGGCTGGATGACAGCCCATTGCTCGTCTGTCAAATTCATAGTAGCGTAATCTTTTTCACGCTAAATTTATAAATTACCATTATTGAGATGGCTTCTAGTAACATACCACCTGGCCAAGCAGTTACTCAACAAATAACTGCTGGTTTAAATGATGCTGATGTATAAAATACTGAAGCTAGCCACGTTTCAAGTGGCGCATCTATAAATTATATAGTTCACTCACACCCTTGATATGAGCATGAAGTTAGTTTAGGAACACATACTGGCGGCTCTCCTCATCCATCTGGCGACCTAAAAAACGGTGATATAAAACACCAACAGAGCCTAGAGGCAAGTCAAGGGACGAAATACGGAATTATCCTAGGGTATACACCAAATGACGGCAATCGTATGATTTTTTTATAATTCAAAAAGCGCAATGGCTGTTTTACCATATAATAAGCATAAAAACGCTCTCGCTAAAATTTAATAAAGATATGTGTAGCAAAATTATAATGTTTTTATTGTTTTTAACGGAGGCACTGTTTGCACAATCAAATTCTAACTTTTCAGTAGATACTATAATTAGCACTGCTATAGACTTAGGAAAAAACGAGATTGTTGATGTGTTAAAAAAAGGGTCCAGTGATACTAGTCTTTATTATATAGTAGACCCCTTATTCCAAAACACCACTTCTAAAATTCCAAGCGCTAATATAAACGTCATCAATATAAAAAGATCAAGTTATGACACATGGCGCCAAAACACTGCTGCTCGAAGGGTTATAATTTATATTGAAAGAATAGAGCCATTAAAAGATGGCCTTATGTTTTATGTTACATCTGGTATTTTGTATTTTAAACATAAGAGAAAAATAATTCAAGGAATTACTATTAGCAAAATATTGGTAGAATATGATTGCGCAAATAAAAAATGGATTTATAATTCTGAATGAGTTGTTGTTTAGTTATGGAGACTGTTTAGTGCATCTCACCCCCTCTTCAAAACCCTCCCCAACACCACCACCTCATCAAACCTCAGCACCTGCATAATCTTGTCGATCAGGTGTTTTTGCTGGGGCAGGCGGGTGAAGGTGATGGAGATTATTTCGTGGGCCGTCGAGGCGTCGGCGGAGGCGGGTTTGAAGGTAGTGATGCCCTTGACCAGGGCGCCCAGGCCAACGAGCGCCGAGGCCAGTTGCTGGTTCTTCCCGGATGCCTGTACTTTGGGCCGGAGGATGATAATGATCTCGTAGTCGTACTGGTGCAGATCGACGGGCGTTGTAAATTCGTACACTTCCCTTTCCTGGCCTTTGTCGTCGAAGGTTTTGATATAGTTGACTTTATGCCGGATTTTTGATTCCAGGTCGCCGCTGTCGTAGGCCCGCACCAATCGCCGGAAAGCATAGCGGCTGGAGCGGAACCGCACGACGCCCTTTTCCTGGTCCACGGCGAGCATTTCGGCGTTGGGGTCCAGCAGAATATTGTTGAGGATTTGGATATTTTCCATGCCGAGCGCTTGCTGTGCGGCTTGCGGCTTCGCCCCTTCCAGCTTGAACTCGCACAGCTGGATCATGAAATTGTTGTCGTCTTTTCGGGCGCGCACCGCGTTGAGGAGCGCGGCGCTCAGCCGGTTCATCTGGCGATTGTACGCGTCGTCGGAAATTTTCATCTCGTTGAACGAATTTCTGTGCTGTACGTGCCTTCTGTGCAATTCCGCCACATAATCCTCCATCAAGGGCTTTTCCTTCTTTCGGGCATACTTTTCCAGTCTTATCAGGGCCTCCTCGATAAGGTTCTCTTTGAGCAGTTTGTTGATGTCGCTTCTAAGTCCCATGGAAAAGCGTTGCGTTTTCCGGGTGGCCGGAAATGGCAAAATCTGGCCAAATATATAGAGAATCAGCAACCCGCGGCTTTCCCCGGAATAGCCCGGGATAACGCATTATCATAACAACCCTTTTAAAATCCGCGCCCATCCGCACCATCCGTGTCATCCGCGTTGCCATCCCCCCCCAACTTGGTCCCATCCGCGTTGCCATCCTCCCCACTTGGTCCCATCCGCGTTGCCATCCGCCCCCGGAAACCCCCTCCAATAATGTACCCAAATTTCTCCATCCGCCCCTTTTATCTTTGACCGCAACAACCCGCCATTGCCAAATGAAGCCCGCCGCGTCGTCCCCCCGACGCGCTTTGGGCGCTCCTGTGGTGATACAATAAACCAACCGTACGGTAGAGCGTCCCTTTTCCCGATTGCAAATCGCGCACTTCTCTCGAACAATCCTGCTATACCGAGCGCTCGGTACAGCACCGGAAGCGATGTGCCGAATGAAAACATTTCATTATTCACGCTTAATTTTTTAAACAGTATGACGTACCGTGACAACGACGTGTACTTCCAGCTCACTTCGGGTTATACCCTGATCAGCGGAAGTTACACCGTCAACAGCTACTCCATTACCCCCGGCCAGGACCCCGACGGCCACATCTACGCGGGCCTGAGAGTGACCTGCGGCAGCAACGGCAAGATGACGTTCAGTATCGGGCGCAAAGGCTCGGACGACGTGGCCAAATGGTTCAACGACCGCGTGCCGGCCTCGCAGAACACCTTCAACCACAACGCCGGCGACCTGAATTTCGCCTTTCTCGGCACCCTGGTGCTGACGATTAAAGGCGGCGTGCTCGGCGACGGACAGAAAACGTTCACCTTCAACGACGTGGCGCTCGCCCAGGGCCACAGCGGGGCCAGCAACAACTGGTGGTATGGCGGCCAACATTGCTCTTACATCCAGAATAACCAGGTGAGCTGCCCGGGCGTCGACGCCAACGGCGGACCGGTTTCGTTTGTGTGTCTGCGCGGCGGCAACGACGTGAGCACCGTGGCGGTCACGCCCAACACCTTCGTCGACACGACCAGCTGGATGGCCCGGCTCCCCGATTCGACCAATCTGGACCAGATCATGATGCCGGGCAGCCACGACGCCGGCATGTCGCAACTGGATCACTGCGCGCCGCCCGTGGGCGCCGGGGGCTACACCCAGACCCAAAGCGGCTCCATCGCCCAGCAGCTGGTCGACGGATCGCGGTATTTTGATATCCGCGTCGATTACGACTACGACGAACTGGTCACCTACCACCGCAACGACGGCTGGGGCTGCAACGGCCAAAGCTTGCGCGACGTGCTCGACCAGGCGCAGGCTTTCCTGACCGCGCACCCTTCGGAAACCGCGATTTTCAAGTTCTCGCATATCCGCAGTTACGAAGACCACGATCCGGATGTGACGAAATCCAAAATCAACACCCTGTTAAACTCCTATACCGCGGTCATTTATACCAATGCCACGAGTTCGGTCAACCTGGCCGGGGTATCGCTCGGGCAGCTCCGGGGCAAAATGATTCTGGTGTTCGACTACAACGACTACGTTGATCCGGCCACGGGCCGTTTCCGTTACAAAGACGGCAGCACGGTGCAGTCGGGGGCCAACATCACGGTGTACGACGAGTATTCCAACACCTCCGACTACAACACGATGAAAAACGACCAGATCCAAAAGTGGAAAACCTACGGCGGAATGGGTAACGGCCGGTTTTTCCTGCTCTCCTGGACGCTGACCGCGAGTCCGCCGCTTGGCGCTTCGATCGAAACCCTGGCGGCCCAGGCGAATTCGCAATTGCCGGGTGTGTTGTACGACCAGATCGTCGTGAACAAACTGAGCAAACCGAACATCGTGTACATCGATTATGTGAATAACACGACGACACAGAGTATTATTCAGTACAATTTCTGAATAACAGGTTAGAGGCTGTGATGGGGCGCGGACAGTGCCGACGAGGCGTCGGTTTTGTCTGCGTCCCCATTACGCTATAGTCTCCTGCCTTTCCTCTGGCTGCTACCCGGAGTGGGCTAAAAATATCTTATAAAAAACAGTTATGGGTTAAAAGTGCACAGTTATGGGTCGATTGTGCACAGTTGACCCTATTTGTTTGGTATTTAGCTAAAAAAATATCTTGATTCGCCACATGTTTTAACCGCCCAACTGAGGGGAAATAGTGGGCATTATCCGACGATACCGATTTACTGAATTTTTTTTCATCCTTTTAATTTATCATCTTTTATGCACAAAAGTCTGTTCTTCCCCCTCTCCAATCAACCACGCTTCTTTACACCGGGTTATTTACGTGTGACGCTCTCTTTGTTTTTGTTGACCATGTTCGCATGGAAAAGTGATGCCCAACCTTGTTCTTTCAGTGTAGCCGGTACGACGACAACGCCTTGTGAATTTGCCTTTGTCTCCCATGTTTCGGGTGTCGATGGTTATTTTATCGAACACCATTGGGATTTCGGCGATGGCAGCACATCCGACGTGGCCAACCCAGTGGTAACCTACCCGTCATTTGCTTTTGGCGGCCCGACCCAGTCTTATACGGTCACGCACACGGTACGGATCAGAGACCCTTTCACATTGCTGGAAATTCCCGGCAGTCCGTTTGTCTGTTCTCAAACGGTACAGGTTACGTCTTCCCAATCCTGCCTGTTGTGCCCGCCGCAGAATGAAGAGCAACCGTCGATTTTTATCTATCACGTCACCGGTTGCGACGTTCAGTTTCATGCCACTTTGGGTAATTGGTATAACTACACCTGGTCGTTCGGCGATCTTGGCATAGGCGCTGGCGAGAATACTTCGCATACTTATGCCAACGACGGCGTATACAATGTTGGCCTCGGCGCACAATTCGGCACTACTTCCTTTCGCTGTACGCGGAAAGTAACAGTTGATTGTACCCGCCCGAGCAGTGAATTTACCTGGACGACGGGGGGCAATGGGTGCGACTGTTTTGCATTGAACCTGATTCCCGAGGAGCAAACGCCCGGAGCGACCTACGGCTGGTATCTGGGCGACGAATTGGTGGCGACCGGTCCAAATCCCGATCTGTTTAAGAACGGTATCGATATCTGCAAAATTCAGCAGGAGGACGACGGCAAGATCAAGGTCTCGCTGGTGGTTCAGCTGAACGGAGAATCCAGTCCGCTGACGACAAAAGAAATCGACCTGAGCGGCGTGACGCCGGCGATCTACATTGGTTACAGCGGCGGTACAACCAACCTGTCCGATTGTGAAGACGTTCTGCCGGGCAGTTCCTATTGCGGTACCTGCATGGTAAAAGTGTGCGGTATCGTCAATGTGGACAAATCGTTTGAGTTCTGCGGCTCGGAAGTGGAATTCGCGCCGGGCAATACCGGTTTTGACGTATCGCAGGACAAAACACTGAGCCTTACCGGAGGCGCTCATTTCCATGGTTGTGAGTGTATCTGGCGGGGTGTGAAAATGTTGCCGCAATCCAGCATCGTGGTCAGCGGCTCGTCTATCATCGAAGACGCCGGCTATGCCATCGACGTGACGGATAACCTGATGCTCAGCCCGGTCAACCTTAGCCTCAGTTCGGGTATTTTCCGCAACAACTACATCGGCGTGCGCATTACAGGCCGGGCGAGTTTCTCTGCCTTTACGCAAAACCTGTTTACTACATCCTCGGCCAATACACCTCCGCTTTGGCCGGACTGCAAGCTTCTGCTGCCTGGTACTTTCAGCAGAAATATCGGATTCGCCGGCATGTATATCGATCCGCAGGGATCGGCCATCAATCTGCCGAACGACAACAACCAAAACCTGTTTAAAAACCTTGCGGTGGGGATATATACGGCGAACAGCGTTCTGGGTGGCAGCCTGACGCTCGACCACACCGCTTCTTTCGATATGATTAATTCTTGTACCGAATATCAAAGCGACCGGGGCGGAACAAGCGTCTATTTCTTCAATCTGAGCAATTTTACCGCAACCGGAAATGCCTTTACCCGGGTCAAAACCGGTATTGTGGGAGAAACAGCCGTCGCTACGAACGTCAATATCACCAATAACGCCATGAACGCCGGCGTTCCTTCGGTGGCGAGAGGTATTCAGTTGATCGCCAAACAGCCCGGTGAAATGGACGGCACGATTTCCGGCAACGCAATAAAGGTCGATTTTGCCCCGACGTGCCTGTCGGCCGAAGATGCCTTCGGGATTTCATTTGCTGATGTTACCACGGCGTCGAACAATTTGCTGATTACGCAGAATCCGATCACGCTCAATTGTGCCATCGCCCAAACCGAAGGCATACTGCTGACCGGCGGCCCCCTCAATACGCCGGCGAGTATAGAGGTGGATGTTGATGATAATACCATTACAGCCCAACAGGCCTCCAGCGGTATCGAGCTCCGCACCATGCGCCGCGTTGCTGTGCATGGGAATACCATGAACTTATCAGGCACGTTCTCGATCATGGGCATTGTCGTCAACGGTACTGAAAGCAGTAAAATCTGTTTCAATACGGTCAACAACACGACCGGAAACAATCGCGGATTGCAGATTATTGAGGCGCGATATAATGATTACGTCAATAACGTTCTCAACAATACTTCCGTAGGCGCGGCATTTTCAGGCGACTGCGACGGCGCCAACTTTGCCTGCAACCAGTTCAACGGCAATCAGGGCACCGGTTTGAGGTTGTTTAATACGGCAAAAATTGGCGTGCAGAATAATACCGGAAATACCTGGAACGGGACTTTCAGCGGTTTCCCCGCGCTGATTTCGCTGCCGAACGCATTTTTTAACGACAATATTTTTGTTGTACCGGCTGCCCCCAGTCCGTTCAATCCGAACAACACGCAACAGCAAGGCGGTGTGTTCTGGTTTGATGACACGCAGGGCGTCACCGGGCCGGATTGCAATAACGCGGCTTATAATTGCATGGGCTACAACCGTCCGGAGAACACGGATTATGCTACCGAGCGGGCCGGTCGTATCAAAACTTCGCTCACGCTGGAAGTGGCGCCCAACCCGAACCAGGGCGAATGTTTGGTGTATTTTGGCAACCTGACGGAGCCGACCGCTACGGTTCAAATCGTTTCTCTGTCGGGCTCGCTGGTACAAAAACATACGGTGAGCGCAGGCCAGACTGCTCTTAACATTACCGACTTGACTCCGGGTATTTATTTTGTATCGCTCATCACCAATGGCGGCGCCTCTGTGCCGAAAAAGGTGATTGTTTTCTAACAGGGATAAGCCGGATAAAACAAACAAAACGACTCCGCCATGCATTTGGCGGGGTCGTTCTGTTTAGACAGCATGTTTAAATTTCAAATTTTAACACGCACATTAACCCATTCCCCCATTCCCCCATTAGCACATTAGCACAACCCCGCCCCCTACCTTTGCGTCATTACCCTACATGACGCGCCGTTTTCTCCTTTTGCTGTCGGGTTGCCTGCTGGTTGCCCTGCTTTCCGCCCAGTCGCCCGCCGGGCTGCGGCTCGACGTATCGCCTGCCGATGCGCCGGCCCTGGCGCCCCTGTTGCGCAAGTGGTCGCCCGCGCCGGTGGAAAGCCCGGGCGGCTGGTTTTTCCCCGCGCCCGATACGCTGAGCGGGGCCGACATGGGCCTGCGGCTCATCCGTTTGTTGCAGGAAAATACCTACCTCGGCGCCGCGCTCGACAGTTTTCAGCGTCTCGATGCGCGCAGTGCCCGCGCCCGGCTGTTCCTGGGGCCGCCAATGTACTGGGTGGCGCTGCGCCCGCTCCCCGGCGAGGCCGACGCCTGGCTGGATGCGGCGGGTTTCCGTGAGCAGTTGTTCCGCGAGCGGCCCCTGCGCTACGACGTTTATCTGCGCATCCGGCAAAAAATCCTCGAACAGGCGGAAAACAACGGCTACCCCTTTGCCGCCCTGTACCTCGACAGCATCGCCGTGGCGCCCGACGGCGGCGTGTCGGCCGTGCTGCGCGTACAACGCAACCGCTATTTCACCCTGAAACCCCTCCGCGTGGTGGGCGACCTGCGCCTGCCCGGCGGGTATTTGTCCAACTACCTGGGTTTGCGGCCGGGCGCGCCGTACAACCGCACCCGGGTGTTGCGCGCCCGCGATCGCCTGCGCGAGTTGCCGTTTGTGGAGGCGACGGGTAATCCGACCGTCAGTTTTGCCGGCGATCAGGCGACGGTCAACCTGTTCCTGCAAAAAAAACGCGCCGGTCGTTTCGATTTTATCATCGGTCTGCTGCCGCAACCCAACGACCCCGACGGCGGTCTGCTGCTCACGGGCTCGCTCAACGCGGGTTTTCAAAACGCGCTCAACCTCGGCGAGCGGCTGTCGGTCGAGTTCGAGCGCCTGCGCCCCGAAACCCAAAAACTCGACGCCTACGCCGCGTTCCCCTATGCGTTCGGACTGCCTTTCGGGGCGGAGGCGCGGCTGGGGGTATTTCGCCGCGACAGCAGTTGGGTGGATGCGCAGAGCCAGTTGGGAGTGCAGTATTTCCTGGAAGGCAGCGATTTCGTGTCGTTTTTTTGGGAAAATAAAAGTTCAAACTTGCAAACCATCGATACGACCGCGGTGATCGCCAGCCGGCGCCTGCCTGCCGTGCTCGACCTGCGCCAGAACGGTTTCGGTCTGGAAACGGGTCTGACCCGGCTCGATTACCGCTTCAATCCGCGGCGGGGCTGGGCCTTGTCGCTGCGCGGGGTGGCGGGTTTCAATACGGTGCGCCGCAATCCGACGATCGAAGACCTGCGCGATCCGGACGATCCGGGGTTTTCGTTTGCGGGGCTGTACGATTCCGTGGCGGTTCGCGTGGCGCGTTTCCGGCTCGACGGGCGGGCGGAATACTACCTGCCGCTGGCCCGGCGCGCGACCTTCAAACTCGGGTTGCGCGGGGGCGGGATTTTTTCGGAGCGGCCGGTGTTTGTGAATGAGCAGTACCGCCTGGGGGGCAACAAATTGCTGCGGGGCTTCGACGAGGAGAGTTTGTTTGCCACGCGCTTCGTGGTGGCAACGGCGGAGTTGCGGCTCCTGCTGGCGCAGAATTCTTTCCTGGCAGCTTTTACGGACTATGGCTACGTGGAAAACCTGACGGACCGCAACCGCGTGTTTTTGCGGCCCTGGGGGATCGGGGCGGGGCTAAATTTTGAAACCTCACTGGGGATTTTCGGGATCAATGTGGCGTTCGGGCGCCGCGATGCGGGCCAGGCGATCGACTGGCGGGCGGCGAAGTTTCATCTGGGGTATGTGAGTTTGTTTTAGGGGGGAGAGGGGTTTCACGCGGAGGTTTTTTATTGCACGCAGAGGGGCGAGATTTTCACGCGGGGATTTTTGTTGCACGCAGAGGCGCAGAGGCGCAGAGGGGTGAGTGTTTCACGCGAAGATCGCAAAGGAGCAAAGCGCGCAAAGGTGGGGATGTTTCACGCGGGGATTTTTATTGCACGCAGAGGCGCAGAGGGGTGAGTGTTTCACGTGAAGGGCGCAAAGGAGCAAAGGGCGCAAGGAAAGAAATCATGACCCGCACGCAAAAACTCTGCGTCTCTGCACCTCTGCGTGAAATAAAAAATCCCTGCGTGACACCCAAGCCCCCTCTTTGCGCCCTTCGCGTGAAACTACCTCCCCGCTCAGATCAGTTCGTGAATATGGGTCTTGATCCCGTGCGCCATTCTTTCCAGCGGCAAA
>JAEUUU010000145.1 GCA_016787345.1 Saprospiraceae bacterium
CGGGTGGCCCTGTCGCCCCGTTTCGTGCTCCGCGACGCCCTGGGGCGGGTTTGCCTCGACGAGCCGCTGGCCGGTTTCGAGCACCGCGTAGCGACGGGGCATTTGCCGCCGGGCCTGTACTTCTGGTCGCTGCAATACGGCGGGCGGGTGGTGCAGGCGGGGAAAGTAGCGAAAAACTAACGCACAAACAACACCGAATTTACATTCCCCTTCCGGTCGGTTTCCGTGCGCGGATTGCCCGGGTCGGTCATCCATTTGCCGTCGACGATAAATTTGTACAGATGTTTTCCGCCGGTCAGCGGCAGTTCGGTTTCCCAGCCGGCGGCGGTTTTGCGCATTTTCAGGGCGTGTTCGTCCCAGTTGTTGAAGCTGCCGGCCAGCACGACCTCCCGGGCTTCCAGATGCCCCAATAATATAAAGCGGGTGGGTTGCGTGACGCGCAAAACGGAGTTGTAGGTATGGTACTGGTTGACCTTTTTTTCGCGGTTGGCGGGGTCTTCCATCCATTCGCCGTCGACGATAAATTTGTACTCGTACACCCCCGGCGGCAGCGGCAGGCGCATTTCCCAGCCGCCGTCGACGCGGCGCATGCGGTAGTTTTTCTCGTCCCAGTTGTTGAAAGAGCCCGAGAGCAACACCCGTTTTTTGTCGGTAAAACCGCGCAAACTGAACACCACATTGCCCGAATCGCCGGACGGCGGCGGCAATTCCGGCGGCGGAATATCGTAGCGCCCCATGCCGTCGCCCCGCTTGACGTCGGCGCCGGGATCGGCCCAATAGGTCCCGTTGATCAAAAACCTGAACTGCCAGCTCGGCGCGTCTTTAAAATCCTTGAGGTGTTTGCGCAGCTGGTAGCGGTTTTCATCCATACGCTGCAGCACCCACCCCTCGGCCGACCAGTTGTTGAAATCGCCCGACACGGTGACCTGCAGAATATCCAGGTCGGCAAAATCCACCGCCGCGCTGTCGGCCGATCGAATACCCTTTTCATACACCCGCCGGTCGAATTCGAACACCACCTCGGCGCCCTGGATGAAATACGCGCCGTACCGGCTTTTGGCCGTGTCGATCTGGGCCGCGAGCGGGAGAGAGAAGAGGAGAAAGAGGAGTGCGGCGAGGGCGGTTTGGCGGGTGGAGGGGGTGGGCGTGGCCCCACCCCCCGGAGCCAATCGCGGGTTGGGGGCGTTCTGGGCTGTCTCAGCGCCCCATATCAAACCGCTATCGGCTCTCCTCCTCGTTGTGGCCCCACCCCCAACCCCTCCCCCCGGAGGGAGGGGGGCGGATGCCGAGGTGTGGACGTTCAGGTCACTCTCCGCGCCCGTTAATAAGCCACTATCAGCCCCCCTTCCCAAGTACTCGGGAACGGGAACTGGTGGTACTTTATAATTGGCCAAAGAGCGTGACCGGAATGCCCCCGTTCCATCATCCGCCCCCCTCCCCCCGGGGGGAGGGGTTGGGGGTGGGGCCACAAAGGGAGGAGCGAATCCCCCCCCCACCTGCCTCCAATCTATTTCCAAAACCTTCATCATATACTTCAATTTGCTTTAGACGTCATGATGTTACAAAGATCACGGTCGTACGGATCGGTAGAACGTCAGACGGCGTTTTTTATAATTGACGGAGACGGGGTACTGCGACAAAAATTCGTAGCCGAGAATGCCGTCCACCTCGGTTTCGTAGGTTTTATTGATTTCGTTGAGGTTGGCCAAAAGGGTCGCCATCGGGCGGAAAGACAGGGAATCGAGGCGCACGTTGAGCAGTTTGCCGCTGAGTACCTCGATGCTTTTTTTGCCGGCGCCGCGCAGTTTGATACGTTTGCCGATCTCGAAGTTTTCTTTCAAAAAACGGTCGCCGGCCCGGTTGTCGATCATGTTTTGTTCGGCGCCCGAATCGAGGGCGAAGCGCAGGGCGGGCGTACGGGGGAAACGGATATTGACCACGGCAACGTGCCCCGCCACAGAAATAGGGAAACTTTCGCGCAGCTGGTATTCCCATTCGGGCAGGGGCGTCAGCGGTACGCCTTTTTTATTGATCCGGATCAGGACGAGCCGGAAAGCGGCATAATCGAACAACACTTCGTAGTCCTGAAATACTTCGAAGCCGATAATGCCCATGAGGTCGACTTTTTTGGCATTTTCGATATGGGAGAGGTCGAGCAGCTCGGCGCGGATATCGGCGGCCACGAGGTTGTCGAGCCCGAAGGTATCGACCTGTATTGCGCCCAGCACCCGTACCCGGCCGGTGACGCCGCCTGCGGAGCTGTGACCGGGGCCTTCCGCCTGATCCTGAAAATAGCGGCTGTTGAGCAACAAACCGCTGGCGCCGGTATCGAAGAAAAAATTGCCCTCGGTGGTATCCACCCTGGCCCGCACGGTAATCAGGGTGCCCGTCAGGGTAAACGGCACCCGGATGATGTCGTCGGCCGACCATTCCGCTTCGGTGAGCAGGAGCGTCCAGCCGGGAGCCTCATCGGCCCGGAGCGGAGGAGCCGCGAGCAGACAGAGGAGCAACAAAGGGAGGATTGTTTTCATAACGCGTAGCCTGTGGAGTATAGACTACTGCGCGGGCAAGAACGTTGCAGTTTATTTGCCCAACCATTCTTTAAAATCGGTCATGCGGTCGCCGCTGACGAACACCTCGTGTTTGTTTTTGGGCAGCAGTTCGAGTTTCAATTTGCCTTTGAAATGGGTAAAAACGTTCTGAATCGCCTCAAAACCCACCAGATACTGGCGATTGGCGCGGAAAAACTGCCGGGGATCGAGCAGGGTATTCAATTTGTCGAGGCTGAAATCGATCGGCAAATGCTGCCCTTCGCGGGTGACCATGAAGGTGATTTTTTCATCCGAATAAAAATAGGCGATGTCGGCCGTTTCGATGCTGCGGATCTTGTTGCCCACGGTGATCATAAAACGGGTTTTGTACTCCGGTGCGCGCTGCCCGATGTACTGCAACAGGGTATCGAAATCGGGTTTGGCAAATTGCGATTTCAAAGCCTTGAATTTTTCCAGGGCCGCGGTGAGCTCGTCGGGGTTGACGGGCTTGAGCAGGTAATCAATGCTGTTGACCTTGAAGGCCTTGATCATGTACTCGTCGTAAGCCGTGGTAAAAATCACCGGCGAATGCAGGGGCGCCAGCTCGAATATCTTGAAACAAAGGTCGTCTTCGAGGTGAATGTCCATAAACACCAGATCGGGGGCATCGTGGCGCCGCAACCATTGCACCGACTCCTCCACCGAAGGCAAAGTGGCCAATACCTTTATCGCAGGATCGTATTT
>JAEUUU010000177.1 GCA_016787345.1 Saprospiraceae bacterium
TGGTACCGGGGCGCCGACCTCATCAGCCAAACCAGAGCGGGTGAAGTGGACCATTTTCAACGCGCTGTGAATGCCCTTCAGGTGGTTGGCGTTATTCAGCTGATCGTTGCTCCGGTTATTATTTATCAATTTTCCTACGACTTTCGATGGTCGATGGTGCTGGGATTGGCCATCGCCGGAGCGCTCATTTTAGGCTTGAGTTATTGGGCGAAAAAAACAGGCAACAAAACCACCTTCTGGATCGGAATCGCCTGTTGTATTCCTGCCTTCCTGCTTTGGCCGAGTTTGTTGAATGGCGGCATATTATCCGTCCTGGCCTATTTTCTTTACAAGGGCACACAGGCCCCCCCGCCACTCACGGCACGGCAACATGAGATGGATGAAACGGGGCCGCTGGATCAAAATATGTAGGCCATCAAGGATAAACTTGCTCCTAATATCCTGACAGGAAAAGCCCTGCAAGCAGGCGAGTCAGGGGGTAGGGGCAGGCCTATCCATTACCCCTGTACACCACGCCCGAAGTCGGCGTTTCGTGCAGTTCAATTTTAGTCAGCAGCGGCAAATTCGGCTTGATCTGGTCCCAGATCCACACAGCGATGCGTTCGCAGGTTGGGTTTTCCAGTCCGGGAATATCATTGAGCAATTTGTGATCGATACGCGCGATCACCGGCTGAATGACGGCTTTTGTATCGGCAAAATCCATGACCCAGCCCAGATGCGGGTCGAGCGGGCCTTCCATGTGTACCACCAGGCGGTAGGTGTGGCCGTGCATGGCGCGGCATTTGTGGCCGGGGGGGACATTGGGCAGAAAGTGGGCGGAATCGAACGTGAATTGGGTGAAAATTTCCATAATTGATACTTGTTTCAACCCAGCTTTTCGAACCTGGCTTGAAAGAAGCGCAAATATTTGGGTTCGTACACCATTTTTAGACCTTTGATCCGATTTCTTTTTTCCCAAACAGCAGCCGTCGATTCGGCCACTACGTCCATGTGGGCCTGGGTATAGACTCTTCTGGGGATCGTGAAGCGGACGAGTTCCAGTCGTGGATAGTAGTTGCGGCCCTGTGCATCCCTACCGGCCGACACGATGCCGCGTTCCATGGTGCGCACGCCAGAGTCGATGTAGATCTCTGACGCGAGCGTCTGTGCGGGAAATTCATCCTGACTCAAATGCGGAAGGAACGCACTGGCGTCGAGAAACACGCCATGCCCTCCGACCGGCTTTACGATAGGGATGCCGAAATCCATCATTTTTTGCCCCAAATACTCCACCTGGCCTACCCGCGCGTGTTGGTGAAGATCGTCGACACTTTCAGCTATGCCAATGGCAATTGCTTCCATGTCGCGTCCTGCAAGCCCGCCATAGGTATCGAGCCCTTCATACACGACAACGAGGCTACGGGCTTCTTCAAACAGGTCGAGATCGTTCAGCGCGAGAAAACCGCCAATATTGACCAGAGCGTCTTTTTTTGCGCTCATGGTGGCACCGTCAGTGCAATCGCAGATAGCTTTTACAATATCGCGGATACTCATGTCGCCGTATCCAGGCTCCCGTTGCTGAATAAAATAGGCATTTTCCGCTACACGGGTCATGTCATGAATGATTTGAATACCGCGTTCACGGGTATATGCTCGCAATTCACGCAGGTTTTCCAGGCTGATAGGCTGGCCGCCAGCCATATTGACGTTGGTGGCGATACTGACATAAGGGATTTTCCGGGCGCCGTGCTTTTTTACCAGGGCGTCAAGTTTATTCATATCAACGTTGCCTTTGAAAGGATGCAGATTGGCTGGATCATGGGCTTCATCGATAATAATATCGGCAAAAATGCCCCCTGCGAGTTCCTGATGGAGGCGTGTAGTGGTGAAATACATATTGCCCGGTATCACGTCGCCGGGTTTGATCATCACCTTCGACAGGATGTTTTCCGCACCTCGCCCCTGGTGGGTAGGAATGACGTGCCGGTACCCGTAGAATTGGCGTACGGCCGCTTCTAGATGATAAAAATTGCGGCTGCCGGCGTACGCTTCGTCGCCCGTAATGAGTCCAGCCCATTGGCGGTCGCTCATGGCGCTGGTCCCGCTGTCGGTCAGCAGGTCAATGTAGACGTCTTCTGATTTTAGTTGAAAGGTATTGAACCCCGCGGCTTTGATCGCTTTTACACGTTGCGCTTTGGTGGTCATGTGCAGCAGTTCCACCATTTTCATTTTGTAAGGCTCGGCCCAGGACCGTTTTTGCGTATGGGTTGACATGTTTGTATCTTTATAAATGATCAATTATGTGTATAGATGTCAGTGGTATACGGTATTCCTGATCAGCTTGTTTTTTCGATATTGTTCAAATCCGGCCTGACCGTTTTCGTCAAAGTCGTGCGCATCAGCGCCACGCCTAGCGCTCCCAGACTGATGGCCAATACCAGCCCGGCCCCTGCGAATACGACGAACAAGGGGCGCAAACCATGCATCAGTTGACTGAAAGGCGCCTGTTGAGCGCTCATTTGCCAAAACCCTTTTAACACACCTGCCCAGTTGAGTGATACCCAGAAGACCAAAAGCGCGCCCTGGGTCGTCCAGAAAGCGATGCCCAGCCACCGTGCCGGGTGGACTGGCGTAGCCGGCGGGCCGACAGCAGCAAATCCTGCCGCCATCAGAATCATCGAGTTGATCCCGATGGTCGTGCCCATTGCGTGGGCGACGGTCACATGGGTGCCGTGGGTGTACAGGTTGAGTGCCGGCACCGACATGACGATCGCCTGTGCGAGGCTGAAAAACACCCAGATATCTGCAGCCATCAGGAAGCGATAGGGGAAGTAGTGGTAGTGGCGTTGTGCCGCGCTGAGGCTTTGTTTCCAGGAGTGAATGATTCGGAGTAAAAAGACCCATTCCGTCATACTGACGAGGTAGCCGATATACCTGACGTGCGGCGCTGTGGGCAGAGGGTAGATATGATGCCCCCAATTGAACATCAGGTTGGAAAGCCCCAGGAAATACATGGCAAATGCCATTTTGCTGCGCCCTGCCGCCCGGTCTTTGCCTATTCGCTCCATCAGGTAAAAAGCGGCGCCGTACAACAACTGGTTCCAGGCGCCTACCAGCGATCCGTTGGACTTCCATTGTATCGTCATATCACCGACGATATGCTCTCGGAAATAGGGCAGCAGCCACAGGTAGTTTTCGATAAAGGCGAATAAAAAGAAAAGCCCGCCGGTGAGCCACATCCAGATATATACCGGCCAGCGGCGAATTTTTCGGACGGCGGTCACGATCTGCACCAGAAACAGCGCCCAGGCGCCCATGACCGGCACGGCCCACTGCGGAGGAAACTCCCAGTATTCCCGGCCGCCAAACCAACCCCTTGCGTAGGCGTGATAGATGCCTCCAATAGCCAATATCCATAGCGCCCATTGCAGGCGTGCGATCCAAAGGTTTGGGGCATGCCCCTTCGCCCGGAGACCGGCATACACGCAGGCAGTCGCGCCCAACAGTATCCAGCAGACGGCGGCCGTTACGTGCATGGGGCGCAAAGCCTGAAACCAGGGTGCTTTTGAACCTAGTTCGGGGTATGCATAGTACAAACTGGCGGTTAGACCGAACAACAGCGTCAGGAGCAACATGACCAGCGCACTGAAAAAGAATAACTTATGCGGAGTGGAAAATATCTGCTTCATTTTTGTCGCGTCATGCCGTTAGGGAGGATGTCAAAACTGCGCGGATCGGCCTTCCCGCTGTGATCGGTTGCGCGGAGGAACACCAGCAGGTCTTCCATTTCCTGTTCCGTAAAATTGTATTTCGGCATCAGCGTATTACCCGAAGCGGTCACCGCCCTGATCCAGGCTTCGCCTTTTCCCGGCGCCGAATAAACGTTGGTGAGATCCGGACCGAGATAACCGCCCAGGCCATACAACTGATGGCAACTCTGGCAGTTGTAGCGTTGCCAGACCAGTCGGCCCTCGGCCGCCCTGGGTTTGTCGTAAGGCAGAATAGCGCTATCTTCTGCGGGTACTTGGTAAAGACTGGCGGAATATCCCAAAAAGCAGGCGCAAAGCGAAATATAGATTAGAAACGGTTTCAAAACTAAGTCTAACGGTTATCGGTTAAATCATCACAGCATCACTCTCAGGGCGAACGTAAGTACGGATGATATGAGCAGATGAGCGGGGGAGTGGTCTGCCGGGTACCGCGGAGGGTGCCCGGCAGGCTCCGAAGCGTCTCAGACGAGAACTTTTATTAAATAGATTATTTTTTCCAGGGAAGACTTAATACGCGCTGGGCCGACAACTCACCCAGGCGAACGCCCTCTTCACAGTCCATCCGGAAGTGCACGCCCAGCGGGATACGCGAATAAGCATCTTCGTCGGCCAGTTCCTTAAAGGAACTGAACGAGCGGGGAGTCCCCAGAAACTCGAAGCGATCTTTGTGGCACAAATCGGTAAAGGAGTAAGTGCCCGGGTGCTCGGCATTATATTCAAAGAACGAAGACAAAATTTTTCCGCCGGCGCCGCCGAAACCGGAGTGGCCGGAAGGATAAGCCGGGAAAGCCGGCGTGATGCCGCTGACGCCGGTAAGCGGATTGTCGAGCAGTGATTGCCAGTTGGCTGCTTCCGGATATTGTTGAGCGATTACCCGGCGGATGTACGAAATTGGCCGCTCCACGTTGTAGTAGTATTTTGATTTCCAGATAGCCACGCCGGCATCGCTCATAGCCATGCCCAGTTTGGCGTAGAGTTCGGCGCAGGTCGCCAGGTCGGTGTTTTCAATTTCCACGACCTGGGTGGCAATGGCTGCCAGGCGGGTGGGCGGTCCGAAGGTGAGATTCATCAGGTCGTCACTCCAGAATTCCGCTCTCCATTGTGCGTCGTATGCGCCAGGTCCATTGCTGGTAATATTATTCACGATATTATAGGTTTCCATTGCCTGTGTGTAAAAAGGAGAGTTCACCTGTTCGCTGTAAGGGATCGGCGCTTTGGCAAGCAGGTCGTCGTACCGCATGGCAAAACAGCGCACATCGCCCCAGTACGGGTAAACGGCCGCGCTGAAATCCGGCCAGGTAGGTTGCCACAAGCCAGGGCCTTGTGGAGGCTGATAGGCGGCGGGTTGCGGGTTGTAAAAGGCATTGTGTCCGGCAGCGTCCGATTGTTCCCAGGCATACACGGCTTCCGCCACAGCCCGGCCGAAAGATTCCGAGCGGGCCAGTACTTCGGGCGAAGTTTCGGCGGCGTATTGTTGATGGAGCTGATTGCGGGTGGTTTCTATGCTGTTATACAGGTCCGGGTAAGCGTCGGCCATTTGTGGAAAAAACTGCTTCATCAGGAAAGCATACGATTCGTTCACACAGGCTGGCCAGTAGTATTCAACGTTGGTTTCGGCATCAGGCAAGTTCAGGCCGGGGAAATATTGACCCAGCGAATTGTTTTCTGGCATACCAGGCACGACGGCTTCGTAAGCCGACAAGCCCATATAAGCCAGCGCTCGGGGCCCGGGGCCGGGGCGGTTGCCGCTCGCGTGCCGGTCGAGTTGCATGTATTTTTCGTTCCAGGCCTTGTATACCTTGTAATCATAGGCTTTCGCCAGTGGAAACTCCGACGGAACGGGTGTTTCGTCGTCTTTACAAGATGTCAGGAACAGGCTGGAAACCAGGGCGGAAAACAGCAGGATTCGGTAAAAATTGACCATTTTCATGACAAAAAGGGTTTAAAGAATGAAAAAATCCGGGGGGATTTTTTTTATTTGTAAAATCAAACTTCGACGTGCTCTAAAACCGGGGCAGTATCCTGTACGGCGGGTGTAGCCGCCGGCTTCAAATGACCAAACTGTCGCAGCACAAACCACACGAGCGGAAATACCCCACCCAGCGTAAAAATCGAACCACCTACAATGCGCAGCCAGGTCATCGTCTGGAAAGCCGGCGAACCCAGGAATTCCTGCGAACGGGCATACCACAAGCCTTTTTCCATCGCGGCGAACAATTGATGTACGCCGGCAGGAAACAGGTCCATGACAACCATCAGCAGTAAACCCGTATTGATCGACCAGAAGGCGATACGCACCAGGCGCTCGTTCCAGCGCTCGGGCGAACCCAAAAAGCGGCAGCAAAACAGCACTGCCCCGAGCGACAGGTTGCCGTATACCCCCATGAGAGCGGCATGGCCGTGGTTGACCGTCAGGTAGGTGCCGTGCTCGTAATAATTGGCAATGGGCAAATTGATAATGAGCCCGAAAACGCCCGCGCCGAAGAAGTTCCAGAAATTGACGCCAACCAGAAAAAGAAACACCGAGGGCATTGCAAACAGCGATGATGCTCCGTTGCCATTACTGCCGCGGTTCAATACCTCGGGCATTCGCCTGAAACGCCATGCCTCCAGAGTGAGTAATACCAGTGGTACTACCTGCAAGGTGGAGAAAACACTGCCAATTGCAAGCGTACCCACTGGTTTGGCATTCCAGTAAAAATTGTGCGAAATGCCGAGTAGCCCTGAACCCAGGAACAGCAGCGTAGCGAGAAAAACGACCTTGTTGACCGACTCCCGGTTGACGAGCCCCATCAGCACCATCAGGTACCCGACGACAATAGTGGTGAATACCTCAAAAAAAGCCTCTGCCCACATGTGGATCACGCACCAGCGCCAAAAATCGGCAATGACAAAATTTGTTTTGGGCGTGGCGACAAACCCGGATGTCAACAAGATCATGATGGATACTACACTGTACAACATCCAGTTGGGCAGCGCCCAGGGTTGGCGGCGCACCAGTGCGGGTTTTACACCCCGGTACACGATCCAAGCCCACAGAACAAACACACCCATGAGCAGATATTGATAAAAACGCCCCAATTCCACAAATTCCCAGCCCTGGTGTCCCAGCCAGCGCGACATTTCACCCAGCAGATTTTTGGGGCCTGCGTACAACCCGACGAAAGAGCCGAGGCCAATGATCAGAAATATGGCAAACAAAAGGTTGATCAGCCGAACCTGCCCCGGTATCTCCTGCTTGGCCAGCATCGGCAGCACAAATATGGAGGCGCCTACCCAACACGCCGAAATCCAGAGCAGCGAAAGCAAAACGTGCCAGCTGCGCGATACCGTGACTGGTATCAGCGCCTGCAGGTCGACGCCAAAAATCCGGGTAAAACCGACAAAATCATGCACCGTCAGCACCCCAGCCAGCACTTGTACGCCAAATAACAACATCCCGACGGCGAAAAATTTGAACGTAGCCCGCTGGGACGGCGTCGGTGAAAACTTCAAAAGTTTGGCCAGGGTGATCATTTCACCGGAGCCTTTGGCGTAATATTCGTCCGATAATTGGTCGAATTGACCGTAATAGTACAATACCCAGCCCAGCCCGAGAATCAGTCCGAACAATCCCAGAATACTCCACAGCATGGTCGAAGGGGTGGGCGTATTGCCCGCCTGCGGGTCGTAGGGCCAGTTGTGCGTATAGCTGTACACACTCCCGGGCCGCTCTACGCTGCATACCCAGGCGCCCCAAAAGAAAAATCCGCTCAGGTTGCGGATTTCCTCCGGATCGGTCAGGTAGCCTGATGGTTTGAATGCCTCCGCAAAATCAGCCTGGGTAAACATTTTCTGATAAAACTCGTCCAGCCCCCCAACCGCGTATGCCTGGCCGGCGCTCAGCACTGCCTTGTTGCTGGCGGCATCATACCGGTTCGACTTGATCTCGGCCTGAACCTGGCGCTCAATACCTTGAGCTAAAAGAGATTCCTGTCCATTTCCGATAGGCGGTGTTTTTTCGGTATAATACCGATTCATCAAAAATGAAACTTCGTGCAGGGCCTGTGCCGTAAAATCTGGCCCACGCAGCGCTCCATCTCCAAACATGCTGCCATACTCCATCAGGGCATAATGGTGAAAAACCCGTTGCCCTTCCAGAATCTGATCATGACTCAACACCACCTGGCCTTCGGCGTCAACGAAATCCGGGATAGGAGGCGCCTTTTCGTACGTTTCATACCCAATAAAAGCAACACCGGCCAGACTAATCCCAAGGATCAGTGCGAAGGGCAGCCACCAGTTTTTGGGATTCATCAGGTAACCGATAAATGTTCGTTTTGTACTCATCTGTCATGTGATTTGTAGATGAACAATAGGGTGAAAGTACGTAATCGGAATTAAGAGTATTTTATCTTAAATTAGAACAAAAAATATTACGGCACCAGCCGTAAATGCCTGCTAACGGCGATTTGCCCCATTTCTGCCAGTGATGTATGGTCAAATTCCTTTTTCAAAGACCCTTTAATCTCCTTCCAGAACTGATGCATCGGGCAAGGTTGCCTGTCGCCGCAACCGGGCAACCCCAATAGGCATTTGTCAAAATAATCATCGCCTTCCAAAATAAGGACGACCTCGCTGAGTCGAATCTCTTCCGGCGGCTTTTTGAAAGCTACGCCTCCATTCGGCCCGCGGTATGATATCAGCAGATTGGCCTGGGTCAGCATTTGCAGGATTTTGGTCAAAAAATGAAAAGAAATATCCAGCCTTTCCGACATCTCCCGGATGCTGACATATTCTTGCCCCCCTCTTTTCGCTACCATGTACAATAGCGCGCGGAGCCCGTATTCACTAACCTTTGATAAAACCTTCAAATTTGCCGTATCTTTTAAGAGTTTTTAGTCCGCAAATAAAATGCCACTTTTGGATCTTTGCAACACTTATTGAAAAAATATCCTGATGACGGTTTACCATATCTCCATCTTTTTCCACATCATCCTGGCTGCATTCTGGATCGGCGGCATGCTGTTTCTCCCCCTGGTCGTCTTGCCGGGCCTGCGGCAACACCCCGACCGGACGGCAATTTTGTATCAAACCGGGGTGAAGTTCCGCTTTTATGGATGGATCGTTCTGTTGCTGCTGCTCATTACCGGACTGGGGAACTGGTATTTTCGGGGACTCCCGTTTGAGTTCTCTTTTTTGTTCAAAAGCGAATACGGCACACTACTCGGCTACAAGTTGCTTCTATTCTCCTGTGTCCTGATAATCAGTGCTGTACATGATTTTTACATCGGAGAAAAAGCCATCGGGCAAATGCAAAACAGCAGCAAGTCCCGGCTCAAAGTGATCGCCCGATGGTCGGGGCGGATCAATTTACTTTTGGCCTTGTGCATTGCCTTTATCGGCGTAGTGTTGTCGAGGGGCGGTTGGGCCGGTTGA
>JAEUUU010000016.1 GCA_016787345.1 Saprospiraceae bacterium
CTCGCGCCCCGGTGCGTACAGCGCCAGCACTGCGTCAGCCTTCCCTACCAGTAGCCGGTTTCGTTCCAGCGGCGCGGCTTTGGGGTAGTGTTGTTGGTAGTCGGGTGCGTGTACCTCGGTAGGCAGCCCCTCGGCTTTGGCCCAGTTTTCGGCGTATTGGTCGGCCCCGCTTGCCCCGCCATGCAGTATCAGCGTAGGCGCGGGTAGGCCGGCATAGTGCAGGGCTTGCAGCCCGGCGGCGATGCCTTGCAGCGTCGCCGCCCGCGATAGTTTCCGGCTTCCGGTTATCAGCAATCGCATGGTGCGTTTTTCATTTCGTTGATGAAATGTTCGGCCTGATCGTCGCGCCAGGCTTCCCATCCCAGCCGCAGCGCCCGCACTTCGGCGGCCAGTCGCGCTATCTTTTCCGGTAGGCGGGCGCCGGGTTGGGCGGTCAGGCCTTGTATTTCGCCGACTAAGGCGCAGGCTTTCAGGAAGTCGTCGCCGCCGTCGAGGAAAAAGAGTGCCTCTGCATCCGCCCGGGCTTCCTGCTCGTAGCGTTCGGCATCGGCGCGGCGGAGGGTTGCACGGCGAGGCATCGGCAGTTCTTGCAGTCCGATGGTCCAGTCGGTCGGGTGTGTAGCGGGCGTGTGGCTTGTTCCGGTCATGGTTTCTTTATTTTGTTAGTGTAAAGTTAATAAAATGTTCCACATGGAACAACAATTCGTTTGTTAATAAAAAGTTAATATTACTATTGCCTTATTGAAATAAACAGTTTGTTCTAAAAATATTGCTACTAAAACAATATGTTAATAATGTGTTAATTTAATTACTTTTTATTATCTTTACTATATCTTTACACTATCAATTTTAATCAAACAACTATTTGCAACATGACACACATTGAAGAATCCAGCCGCCGCGCGGATGCGGTGATGCAAGCCTTCCTCCAAAGGCGCGATTATCTGGCGACCACCGCCTTTGCCGCTCTTTCCGATGCCCTCGATTGGCTGAGTGGCAGCCCTTCCTTTTCTGATGTTGACCAGGCGCGCGCCTGTATCGAAGCCGCCCGGGAGCGGCTCAAAGAGATTTTCCCAACCTTGTTTGAAACGGAGGAGTCCGGCGAATTAGCCGACGACGGACAGACCGCGAGCGAAGCTTACCGGGAGTTTCGCCGCGCAGGGGGCTTTGTCTAACTATTTGTAAACACATTGTTACATCACATTTTTTCTTTCACCTCCTACTCGTCACCGGGTAGGGCTAAACTTCTCTTGGATTATGAAAAGCACACATGATTCCACATCTGCCGCCAACCCCGTTACCGACCTTATCAACCGCGACACCGGCGAGTTGAACGTCCTCTACCTGCCCGGCTACCCGAAAGTGATTCGCTTCGATGCCAGCCGGGGCATTTTCACCGACGATGAAAAGAACCCCGTCACAAAGGCAAAAGCGCCTTTCACCATCAAGCCGGTGGCTTTCCGCGTGTTCCGTGACGACATTCTCGGCATGGGGCCGAAGCGTTGGGCCGAATTCTTTTTCATCAACGAGGAAGGCGTCCTCTGCAACCTGCTCGTGCATGGGTACAGCGTGGACAACCTGATGACCGTCACGCCCAAACTGTTTTACCAAAAGGCCAATCTGTGTCAGGTCGCCCTCACTTTCACCCCGGTAGAAAAAGTCAGCAAGGCCACCGAAGCGGCGGGCAAAAAGTATTTCATGTGCCAGTTTGCGGCGCAGAAACTGCCCGATGAAGAAATCGAACTGAACGCCGCCATCGGCAAGGCTCTGCCCATCTGGCGCAAAGACACTTTCTCCGGCGATGCTTGTGTCGAATTGAGCATCAACTACCGCCCGCCCGTGTTTGCCAGCACCGAAGAAGTCGCGGAAGAACACCCCGCCGAGGTCGAAATCGTGACCGAAACCGAAATCGTCAATGCCTGACCAATTCGCTGCCGCCCGCCCTGCCCGCCGACCGGCGGGAGGGTCGGGCGGGGCTTCACCTTTCAAACATTTTTAATCATGCGTACAACTATTTGCATCGTGTTACTCCTCGCCGCTCATGCGGCGACCGTCGCCCAAAAAGTGGACACCATCATCGCCTACCCCGACAAAACGCCGGAACAACAGGCGGGCAAGGTCAAAAAGTGGGCAGAAGAGCGGCTCTACTTTCAGGAATTTTGGGACGGCACAGGCTCGGGCGTGTTCAAAACACCTGCCGCCGGTTTCGGGACACACCTGAGTTTCCGCGAGGTGAGCGTCCGCGTCGTCGGCAAAGATTCTTTGCTGCTCAAATTCAGGACAAAAGAGAATTGGAAAACCGAGGGCATCACGTTGGGACGCTGCAACGCCACCGACTTACCCGCTTCCTTGCTCGAAATCCGAAAAAGGGAAGGCGCATTTTCCGAAATCGGCGGCCAGACATGGGAACCCGGCTGGCTTTGGGAAATCATCATTTCGTGGCCCTGGGATACCGCCTTCACCGACCGTACCAAGCCGTTCGGCTTCTACATCAACTTTACCCGGCAAGAGCCGTAAACGTTCACCGCCTACCCTACCCTTTACGCAATCGCTTCTCCCCCTCTCCACCGGAGAGGGGGCCGGGGGGTGAGGCTTCAATTTTTCCAATTATGGCACTCAATCTATATGAAATCGTAACCGCGCGCATCAT
Organism: Saprospiraceae bacterium; assembly: GCA_016787345.1. Lineage (GTDB taxonomy): Bacteria > Bacteroidota > Bacteroidia > Chitinophagales > Saprospiraceae > M3007. The sequence goes on from JAEUUU010000016.1 coordinate 2,651, forward strand.
TGCCGCCCTCGAAAGCGGCAAAGCCCCTTGGCGCAAACCCTGGACGGCCTACGGCTTCCCGTCCAACTATTTCCGGCATCACACCTATCAGGGAATCAACGCCCTTGTGCTGAATTTTACCGAGTACGAACACCCGTTTTTTGCCACCCTGCACCAGGTCAACGAGCACGGCGGCAGCATCCGAAAAGGCGCGAAGGCCGAGCAGGTCTATTTTTTCAAATACCTGTATTTCGACCGCGACGGGCAGAAGGTCAGCGCATTGGACTACAAAGCCTTGCGCGAAATTGGCCATCACGGAAAGTGCAAGCGGTTTTTGCAATACTTCAACGTGTTCAACGTCGCCGATTTTGAAGGCATAGAAGTTCGCTTGCCAGAGCCGCCGCCCGGCGATGGATGCGAACGCGCCGCCGCTTTGCTCCAAAACCTCCCGGAGCAGCCCCACCTGATTCGGACGGTAAAAGACCGGGCTTTTTATTCCGCCGTGACCGACCGAATCAATATGCCCTACGAACGCCAGTTCGTGAGCATGGAGGAATACTACTGCACCTTTTTCCACGAATTGACCCACTGGACCGGCCATCCGTGCCGACTTCACCGGCTCGAACCCGCCACTTTCGGGACAGAGCCTTACGCCAAAGAGGAACTGGTTGCCGAAATCGGCGCGGCTTTCCTCTGCGCCCGTACCGGCATTGCCCGTCCCGAAGTGACCGACAACACCGCCGCTTACCTGCGCGGCTGGATTGACCGGCTCAAAGGTGACAACACACTCATTTTCGATGCGGCCAGCGATGCCCGCAAAGCCGCCGCCTGGCTTTGCAACGAAGTCACCGAACCCGTCGAAGTATAAACATTTTCCCACTCCTATTCCTCCCCCTCTCCGTCGGAGAGGGGGCCGGGGGGTGAGGCCCAACCATTTTCATCATGGAAAACTTAAAAAATCTCTTCCATTTCACCCGCAGGGAACGTTTGGGCGTAGTCGCTCTGATGCTCCTTTGTGCCGTCGTTTTTTTGCTGCCGGAAGTTTGGCGACGGATCCGCCCAGAGCGCAAAACCGATTTTACCGCGTTTCAGAACGACATTGCCCGGTTCAAAGAAGAGTTTGCCCGGCAGGAAGCCATCGAACGCGCCCGACAGGATAGCCTTAAAGCCGCCGGTGTCCAAGACCGCGACCAGGACGGCCGAATTGAAGTTTGGGAAATCGAGCGGCAGGAAAAGTGGGACAGCACCAGCCGACAATGGGCGCGGGAAAAAGCCGAACGCCGCAAGGCTTACGAGACGGAGCGCCACCAACAAACGGCCGGCGTTGAACGCCGCAAGGCCGGCCCTTGTCGCGGCCAACTGCTCGACGTCAACACAGCGACCGCCGCCGATTTCGAGCGACTGCCCGGTATCGGCCCGACGCTGGCCGGACGAATCGTGAAGTTTCGCGCCAAACTTGGCCGCTTCCATTCGGTCGAAACCCTGACCCGAACCTACGGACTGCCCGACAGCACTTTCCGGCAAATCCGGCCTTGTTTGACGCTCAAATAATGCCCGCTTTTTGTCGAACTTCGGCCAATTTGCTGGAATAAACAACTAAAAACGCCATTTTTTCACCATTACAACACACAACACGCCATGAATGCGCAAGAAATGTATGAACAAGCCATGCACGAACTCGCCGCCAAAATCAGCCTAATCCGCTCCGGCGACCTTGTCTGCGACCATCCCATAAAACAGGGCGACAACTACGGTACTTCCTGTTCGATTTGCGGCGAGCGCCTCGCCGGATACGGCTACAATGCCCGCGACTTTTCCCTGCCCTGCCTTCACGAATGGTGGCCCACCGGCGACGGTCTGCACGAAGTTTGCACCTTCTGTGAATCCGTCCGCCAGGCGGATACATAAACTCAAATTATTGGGAAAGTCGCCCATTTTAGCAGCGTTCGTTGGGCGATTTTCCCAATAATTTATCTTATTTTTGTTTCAAATACTACCCAGACCAACCGGCGCGGGATTAGCCACTCCGCGTAATATTTCGTTCATTAAAAAGCCTCATTTTCTCCCCCTCTCCACCGGAGAGGGGGCCGGGGGGTGAGGCTCCTCACACAGCATGAAAAAAGCCACTTTCTCCGCAGCCGCTGCACTTCTCGCGGCGGCGCTCGCCGTGTTCTGCGCCAAGCAACCGGAACTCGCCGACGAGCCGACCAGTGAAATCATCACTGTTCGCTACATCTACCGGGACTTTGCCAACAGCCCCTCCATTCTCGAAGACCCCACCAAAGAGCGTTACCGCAGCGTCGCCCATTTTTTCTGTTACCAGGACGGACGCATGGTGATGTTCAGCCCGCTTCGGCTCGATACCGCCTACTTTGAGCCGCTGACGCTGGCCGTCAGGTGTTGGAGCATCGCACCCTACACCGGCCCCCAGGAGCACTACGCCGACCACATGGTCATTCGGGCCGAGATGGCAGACCCCACCATCACCCGTAACGACTTCGATTTTACTTTCAAATTGCGGGTGCTGCTCCCCTGAATAACCTCCCGGCTGACGTGCGGCCTCGTTTCGTGTCGCCCTACCCTACCCGGGTGGGACTGAATTTTTTTACCTGAAACATCTCCAATCATGTCTAAACATCCTGTTCCCGACCTCCTCATGGTGGATGCTTTTTGCGGCGCGGGCGGTGTCACTACCGGCGCCAGGGCTTCCGGCATTTGCCGCGTCGTCGCGGGCATCAACCACGACCCCGTCGCCATCGCTTCCCATGCGGCCAACCATCCCGACACCCATCATTTCATCGAGGACATTCGCACGATGCCGCTCGATGAGTTGACGAGCGCCGTCGCGCGCTACCGCCGACTGTTTCCTTCGGCAAAATTGAGTTTTTGGGCTTCGCTCGAATGCACCCAATTCTCAAAAGCCAAAGGCGGCAAAGCCCGGAAAGCCGACAGCCGGATGCTCGCTTGGAGCCTGCCGCGATACATCACCGCGCTCGATCCCGACTACATCCAAATCGAAAACGTGGAAGAATTTATGAGTTGGGGCGAACTCGACGCCGAGGGTAAACCCATTTCCAAACGCGAAGGCCGTGAATACATCCGCTGGGTGAAAGCCGTCTGCGCAATGGGCTACGTCCACGACTGGCGCATCCTCAACGCCGCCGATTTTGGAGCCTACACGTCCCGCAGTCGCTTTTTTTGCGTGTTCCACAAACCCGGCCTGTCCCACGCATGGCCACAGCCGACCCACGCCCGCCGCCCTCTGCGCGGCAATCTTTTCGCCGACGACCGGCTGCCCTGGAAGCCGGTAGCCGACGTACTCGATTTTGGCAACCTCGGCACGTCCATTTTTGGCCGCAAGCGCCCCATTGCCGACAAAACCATCCTGCGCATCCTGAAAGGGCTGCAAAAATACCTGCCGCCCGCACACATGGAGCAACGGCCCAACGTCGGGCTACTGATGACCTACAACTCGCCGGGCTATTGCCTGCCCCTCAGCGTACCGGCGGGCGCCGTCACCACCAAAGGCCACAAAGCCATCGTGACCCCGCTTTTGCAAACCTATTACAGCAACGGCCACACCACCCCGGTCGGCGAACCTGCCCGCACCGTCACCACTCGCGACCGCATCGGTCTGGTCTCTCCCGTGCAATGGCTCGACCGTCAATTCTCCAACGGCTACGCTACCCCACTCCACCAGCCCGCGTGCAGCCTGCTGACTACCCCCAAAATGAATCTGTGCAGCGCCTTTCTCGTCAACCCGCAGTTTCAGAGCGCCGGAAGCCCGGTCACCCGACCCGCGCCGACCGTCATCGCCTCCCAACGCTCCTACCCGCTTTCCGTCGCGTTCGCCTGGCGCGGCCAGGAAAAATGGGCCGTGCAGGACGACGACAGCGAAGCCATGCGCGAACTCAAACAATTCATGCGCGACCACCAGGTGGCCGATATTTTCCTGCGGATGCTCGACGTGGACGAACTAAAAGCCATCCAGGGCTTCCCGCCCGGTTACATTTTGAAAGGCACAAAGGAGCACCAGAAAAAATTCATCGGCAACGCCGTGGTACCGGAAGTCGTGGCGGCTTGGCTGCGCGCCATCAGCCATACCCTGCGCACCGCTCCGCCGGTCATTTTGTAGCCGTTATAGGGCTGTTTTCAGGAGCAATCATCCATCGTTTACTCATACAAAATTTCCTCAACAAGATTGTTAAAGATTCAAAAAAGCCTCGTCTATGAAAAGTTGGCTAACCTTCCTGTTGCTCTTGATTAGTTTCAACGGCCCCTCCCCCACCCCACCCGACGAACCCTGCCAATCCTGTCCGTCAGCAGCCGGTACACTCGATTCCACCGGGCTTCGCGGCCAGGCCGTTGGTATCGTGGACGGCGATACCTTCGACCTGCTCCCGCTTGCCCCGGCGCCGACCGAACCCATCCGCATCCGGCTCGAAGGCATAGATGCCCCGGAAAAAAGCCAGCCCTACGGCAAAGCCGCCAAACAGTGCCTCGGCAAATTGATTTTTGGAAAAGTCGTCCGCGCTGACGGTGCGAAAAAAGACCGCAACGGTCGCCGCATCTGCACGGTGTTCGTGGCCGACACACTCGACGTCAATCGGGCGATGGTCGCGGCGGGTTACGCCTGGCATTTTAAGAAATATTCCGACGACCCGGCGCTCGACAGCCTCGAACGAAGCGCCCGCGCCGTCCGTGCCGGGTTGTGGGCGGCCACCGAGCCGCCGATCGCGCCCTGGGACTGGCGGAAAGGGAAAAGATACAACAGGAACTAAACCCGGCAGGATTCACTATTGACTACCCCAGTACTCATA
>JAEUUU010000033.1 GCA_016787345.1 Saprospiraceae bacterium
TACACCCTGCTTCGAGGGAAAGAGAAGGTGGGGAGTGAGTTTGCGCTAATCACGACGGTGTACAACCTGCGCCGATTGGTGTCTATTTTGGGCGTATCAGGGCTGATTAGCCGGTTCCAGAGTAGTTTTTTCGCTATTTTCGTCCCTTGGCGCACCGTGGCGCAGGAGGTGGAGCATCCAAGATGCAATACATTGTCGGTTGTGTGGTGCGCCACTGACGCTCATAGTATTGAACAACCCCGCCGGGCTTGATGGTGGGGATTTATTTCACAATCTTCCGTTGAGGGCAATTAAAATCAAATAAATAATAAAAACCACAAACTAATATGGAGAAGTGCAGTTTCCAATGATGCAAATCCAATCAAGTATTGTCGAAAAGTCAACCAGAATAATATTCAAGTGCAAAAAATAGATAACTGGGTCGCAGAATTCGCAGCATCTCTTTTTCGGCGGGCTTACTTCCTGACCTCGCACCGCGAAACAGCAGAAGACCTCGTGCAAGAGACTTTTCTCGCAGCAATGCAGCAAATGGACAAGTTTGAGGGCAAGAGCAGCCCCAAGACTTGGCTTTTCAGCATCCTCCACCACAAAACAGCGGATTATTTCGGAAAGAAATTTCAACAGCCTACCACGCTGACGAACGATTTTTTCACCCCGGACGGTGATTGGAAAACCGAGCACCGCCCCCAATTGGATTGGCAAGACTCCCCGGAAAACCTACTCGACGACGAGCAGTTTCAAAAAGTCTTGCAAAAATGCCTCGACGATTTACCAACCGCTTGGCGGGGCGCGTTCTTGCTGAAATTTTTGGACGGGAAAAAAGGCACAGAAATTTGTCAGGATTTGAACCTGACACAGACCAATTATTGGCAAATCCTGCACCGTGCCAAGTTGCAGTTGCGATTTTGCCTCGAACATTATTGGTTCAAAAAATAAAAATTAGCGGTGATGATGAAGTTTTTAATGCTTTCATGTGGAAAAGCCACTCAATTGATGGAACAACGTTTGAGCATCGGGCGTCTCCCTTTTTATCAAGAATGGCAATTGCATTTTCATGTGAAAATGTGCGACGCTTGCCGACGTTTTGCCATGCAAAGTGCCGCTGTCGAACAAGCGTTTCGGAAAAAATTGGAAAATGATGAAGACCCGGATTTCGGCGCGACCAATGAAATGCCCTTTTTAGATGCTGAGATGAAAGAGAAAATCTTGACTCGACTGCGTTCGAGCGGGTGAGCGAAGCCTTTTTTTACAGCGGGTTGATTTTTTTTTTGAGAAAATGTCAGGATTTGCCGGGGAGCGCGACAAAAGGTATAAAGTCGGTTCTCCCAAATTTTTTGAAGGCGGGTCGGCGATTCCAAATTCATTTTTTCACCATAATTTTTTCAATTCTCAATGAAAAAAACAACGTTCGCATTTCTGTTCATGTCCTCGTTTGCGGTGCTTTCGGTATTCCAAGCCTGCAAAGACGATGAAGACCCCATCACCGAATTCATCGCGGAAGATGCCACTTTTTCCGGCTTCGGTTCCTTCCACCTGCACACCACTAAACAAGGCGCTGACCCCGCCCTCGGTCCCGCCCACGCAGGCAACGATGCCACCGCAAAGCGCGAAATCTACTTTAAAGACGATGTCTCGCCTGCCAACGGCAAGTACCCGGTCGGGGCGGTCGTTGTGAAGCACACGACCAACGGAGATGGCTCGGTGAACGAAGTGACGGCGATGGTCAAGCGCGGCAACAATTTTGATGCAGCGGGCGGGGATTGGGAGTATTTCATGCTCCAACCAGACGGCAAAATCGCCAAAGACCCCGACGGCAACCTCATGCGCGGCGCAAAACTGATGAACGGAATGTGCCAAGGCTGCCACTCCGGCGCAGCGGCGAAGGATTACATTTTCACGAAATAATTTGGTGAAAGAATGGGGTGAAAAGGGCGGGTGAATTTTTGCCCGCTCAACCTCGCTTGCCTCCGCCCCTCTTTTTTCCAATCAATATTCAAGTCTGCTCCACAAACCTTTTGCTGCCGTTTTCACGGTGGATAGGCTTTGTGCTGCTTTCAATCTTCTCATTTTTAAAATTTCCACATTGAAAAAGACTGGTTTTTCAATCGGCTTACTATTTGGCTTGCTCACGCTTTTTGCGGCTTGCCATGCTTCTCACAAAGGGCACTCGCACGGAATGACACAAAAAGAACACGTCTGCACGGGCGCGTGCCAAACTTCGGGCAAGCATGTGTACGTGCACGGCGAAAAAGGGCACACCTGCGATGCTAATTGTAAAAAAATGTAAACTCAATTTTCAAAAATGAATAAATCAATTCTTGCCGGCGTGGTCGGCACAGCCATCATGACGATGGTGATGCTCGTAGCCCCAATGATGGGCATGCCCAAAATGTCGCCGCCGGAAATGCTTTCGGGCATGATGAAAATGCCTGTTGCCGTTGGTTGGCTCATGCATTTTATGATAGGCATCGTCTTCGCGCTCGCTTATACCAAACTGTTCGCGCCGCGTGTGAAAATCGGCAATCTTTGGGCAAAAGGCGCGGTATTCGGTTTGGCAGCCTTTGTTTTTGCCCAAATCATGATGGCTATTATGGGCATGATGATGCCCATGCCGCCGATGGAAGGCTCCATGGCGATGATGATGGTCGGGAGTATTTTGGGTCACGTTATTTTTGGCATGGCGGTTTCGCAAGTGGCTTGTCAATAGTTTTTTCACAAAAGACTGAGGAGGCACTCTCCCCAGTCTTTTTAATTTGAAACAAGTAAAATGCAATCAATTTTCAGCATCCAACCCATGCGGCTTGCTTATTTTTTAGCGGGCGGCTATGCTCTGTTCGAGGGCTTTTCGACGAGCGAAACGATGTTTTTCATGCTGGGCATCCTCCTTGTGGCACAAGCGATTTTTAACCTGACCTGCATGGGCGGGGCGTGTCGTGCGCCGCGAAATCGCAGGTAATTCTTTTTGAAAATGAATGCTAATCAACTTTCCGAGCAATTGCTCCTCGCCGCAAAAACAGGGCAAGATTATTTTCGAAGCATGGCGAGGCTCGAACTACTCTTGCCTTCTCAGTTGCAAACCGACCTTGCCGACGACGCGCACAAACTCGCCTTTTGGATAAATATCTACAATGCCCAATTCCTGATTTTGAAAAAAGAACTGGGCTTGCGGAAACCTCGAATTTTTACAAAAAAAGAAATCAAAATAGCGGGAATGCCCTTTTCCCTTGACGACATCGAACACGGCATTTTGCGTCGAAGCCGTATAAAATGGTCGTTTGGCTATCTGCCCAACCCTTTTTCCACTTACAAATTGCGCCGTCTGATGATTGCCCGAACCGACCCGCGCATCCATTTTGCGCTCAACTGTGGGGCAAAAAGTTGCCCGCCCATCGGGGTTTATTCCTCGGAAAAAATCGAACAGCAACTCGCGCTTGCCACCGCCTCTTTTTTAGAGCAAGAGACAAGCATTTGCAATCAAAAAAGGGAAATCCGCACGACCAGTTTGCTGTGTTGGTATCTGGGCGATTTTGGTGGCGTTTTGGGCATCCGCAGGCTTTTATCTGAGGTTTTGGATGTTGATCAACCTACATTTCGCCTGATTTTTAACGAATATGACTGGTCGGAATCGTGATTTGAGGTGGGCTTCGACCATGACACATAGGAAAAAAACTCGCTTTTTTGGTAGGTTTGCACCCTATAATAAAGCCCACAATCGAGTAGGGAGAGGCGGCCCTACGACCGCCCCTGCCCTCTCACACTACCGTGCGTACCGGTCAGGTACACAGCCTGCCCCGAATCCTCGGGGGCGGTTCACTGAACAACTCCGGTCTGGCGTACTTGATCGTAGTAATCCTTGAAAGACTGGTATCCACGCTGTTTTACCACTTCTCCGTCATTGTCATCTGCATCACGGGTCTACACGATAGGCCCAGCCGCCCTTGCGCGACCATGCATAGCGTATGGCCCACACGTACGACACGCCCGGTTGCAATTTTGGCCTGCCCATTTTTTCTCGATTCATCAAATAGCGCCGCATGCAATCCCCAAAAAAAGACGCCCCTTTGCCCTAAAAAGCCCTATTTTTGTACTCGCACCATGTTAATCGCTTTTCGACATGACAACTGTTTTGAAAATCAACATAGATGATCTCGACTCCGGGTTTGTTGAAAACCTGAAACGGGATTTTGCCCACGCGGCAGTCGAAATCAGGTTGCAGGAGCAAACCGAGGGCGCTTTGGCCTTCACGGAAGCGGATTTTTGGCGGGCAATTGCTCTGCTGGATTGGGAGAAGGAAGGTGATGATGAACGAGTAGCCGAACCACTGATCAACTTCCTGGCGGAACAACCGATTTCGCACATCTATCGCTTTTCGGACATTTTATCCGAAAAGCTTTGGCAATTGGATACTCATGCCCACGCAAAAGTTTTTTTAGACGACCCGGAAGAAGAAGGCCTGCTGTCTGTCGATGATTTTTTGTATACCCGGTGCGCTGTGGTGGCAAACGGCCAACAATACTATGAAAATGTCCTTGCCAACCCTCATCTTATGCCTCTTGAACTAACTTTTGAACCCTTGCTTTATGTCGCGCTGAAAGCGTACAAGCGAAAAACGGGCAAAAATTTTACGCCGTATCATGCCTATAACTATGAGACCTACAGTAACAAACTGGGTTGGCAAAAGCAGTAGCCATTAATTATGCCAGAACACGGAAACTCAAATAAAAACAACAAACTTCATCATTTATATGAGATCAGAGACTCGGAAGATGTGCAGAAAAGAAGCGAAGCGAATTGAAAAGCAATACATCCTGAAATACAAAGAAGAGAACGGCCGTAACCCGAGGGGTAATAAAGACAATTGAATAGAGGTATTCCAAATCGTCATTCAGGTACAATTTGGAATACCCCCTACCCTTCTCCACATTCATACAAATTTTTTCCGGGGCCCCTCAAAACTCCACCACAATCCCCACACTCGGCAGCAATGACCCTTCCGTATTTTCCAGCAACAGGGGGATGGCATTGCCGCCGTCGGCGCGGAGCGGCTGGCCGTCGGTGGTGACGAAAGCCGTACCATCGGGCGTGCGCTGGAAGGTGTAGTTGGGCGGCGCAGGATTGACGGTGTTCAGCAGGTTCTGGATATCGATAAACACGTCGAGCGTGGCCCTTCGGAAGTTCCATTTTTTATCGAGTCGGATGTCCATTTGGCTGAAATTGCCCAGTCGCTCGGCGTTGAGCCGGCTGTTGTCGGGTACGCCGGTGCCGAGGGTGGCGTAGTTGAGGCGGCTGGCTTCCAGATCGAGCGGGGTGTAAGGCACACCGCCCTGGAAGCGGTATTTCAACCCCAGTTCCCAGTTGCCGCGAAACTTGTAGCCGGCCAGCAGCGAGAGCAGGTGGCGGTTATCCCAGGCCGAAGCGACCAGCTGGCCGTCGGCATTGCTGAAACGAGACCAGAACAGGGTGTAGGAACCCGTGAAATACAGGTTGTTTTTGAGTTTTTGCTGCGCGAACAGTTCCAGTCCGTAAGCTTCGCCGTTGCCGATGGCCAGCACCCGCTCGTTGCCCAGGATGCCGAAGCCGCCGCCCTGATTGGCCAGTGAAATACCGTTGAAAGCGCTCACGGGGTAGTCGGCGTATTGTTTGTAAAAACCTTCGAGGGTGAAGCGCAGCACGGGGGTGGGCACGTATTCAAAGCCGGCCACGTAGTGGTCGCTGCGCAGGTAGGGCTGGTCGCGGTTGACGAGGCTGCCCGATTCGTCGCGGAAGCCGAGCACGGTGTACAGCGGCGTTTTGTAGTAGCGGCCCACCGAGGCATTGGCCTTCCAGTCGGGCGCAAAGGCGTAGCTGAGGCTGAGGCGCGGACTGATGGTTTGCAGGAGGTTGGCGCCGTCGTCGGTAAACGTATTGCCGTCGGCGCGTACGCCCGCCGAGATGCCCAGCCGTTCGCCGAAAAAGGTGCGATTGACCTGTCCGAACAAGCCGAATTTGAAAAAATCAATCGCGGTGCTGAACCGGTTCACCACGGCCGGCTGTATCAGGTTGCCGGCGGTGTCGCGCACTTCCGCCCGCAGGCGGGTGAAGGCGTCGTTGTTGTATTTGACGTATTGCGCCATAGCGCCCACGCTGTATTTCCAGGCGCCGGCGTAGCGGTTGAGGTCGAAGCGCAGTTTGTTTTCGATTTCCTGGCTCTGGATGCCAAGCACACGTTTCGATTCGTCGCGTTGACGGCCGTCGGTGTTGTCGGTAAACTGGTCGAGGCGGTTGTCGAGCATATTCCGGCTCAGGGTAAGGTTCCAGAAACCGTTGTCGATCAGGCGTTTGAGCGCGAAACCCTGCGTGTAGTTCCACTGGTTGACGCCGGGAACCGAACTCAGGATGTACAGGTTTTCCGGCGTGGTTTCTTTGGGCGCTTCGAAATAAAACTCGTCGATGGCGCCCACGCCCAGCGCGGTCAGGGTGGTTTTGGCGTCGATCTTGTGCGTCACCTTGTACTGAAAATCCCAGTAATCGGGTCGGATGGGCAGGCCAATGGCCTCGAACAACAGTTGCAGGTAGGAGCGGCGGGCCGAGGCGAGAAACGTGGTTTTGCCGTTCTTTTTGCCGAGCGGACCGTCGAGCGTAAGCGCTGTTTCGGAGGCGCCGATACGGACGTTGCCCTGCAAGCGCTCGGGGTTGCCGTCGCGCTGGCGAAACTGCAGCACCGACGACAAAGTATTGTCGTAACGGGCGTTGAAGGCGCTGCTGGCCAGGGTGGCGTCTTCGATAAACGACACGTTGAGCATCCCGGTCGGGCCGCCGGCCGCGCCCTGGGTCGTGAAGTGGTTGATGACCGGGATTTCCACCCCGTCGAGGTAAAAAACGTTTTCGCTGGGTCCGCCGCCCCGGATGATGAGGTCGTTGCGGAAGCCGCCGCCCGTACCGGCCACGCCGCCCACGCCGGGCAGCGCCTGCACGACCCGGCTGATATCGAAATTGCCGCCGGGATTGCTTTTGATTTCTTCCACCGAGAGGTTTTGTATCGACAAGGGGGTTTCCACCGTGGCAATCCGCACCGAGCGGTTTTCGGACACCACTACCTCGCCGAGGGTTTTGCTGCCGGGTTCCAGTTCAAAATTCAACTGATTGGCGTTGCCGGTGGTGATCACCACGTTGTATTTGGTTTGGGTTGCATAACCGAGGTAACTCGCTTCGATGTTGTACGAACCCGGCCGAATGCCCGCAATGCGAAAGTTGCCTTCCACGTCCGTTTGTCCGCCCAGATTGGCGCCGTCGATCCGGATGGTGACGCCGATGAGGGCTTCCTGGGTGAGTTTATCTTTCACCGAACCGGTCAGCGTACCGGTGTTTTGTGCGCTTGCCTGCAACAGGCAAATCGAGAAAAAAGCGAAAAAAGAGATAAAATGCTTCATTTATGTCGGATAACAAGATGGATTTACAACATCAGGCAGACCTTCGCCCGTCCGGCGCCCCGGAACGTTTCGAAGAATGCTCAAAACATCCTGCTTTCTTTTTTGTTTGTATTATATCGTTTTATTTTTACGAAAAAATAATTTTATCATACCAAAATGCATCTTGATTTTATCCGGCAACTTCTGGACCTGGTGCAGGACTACGAAGCAGGCGGCGGGAACACCGACGAATTTGACCGGGAAGATTTTGTCAGCTGGCTGATGACCAGCCGCTCGCGCCTTGCCCCGAAGGAGGCAGCGCCACCAGTCGCTCCGCTCAATGGCCTGATCGCCATGTACCTGAGTTTCATGGCGCGGTACGCCCAGTTTTACAGCCGGCGGGTTTTTCGCGACACGGATATTTACTCGGAGGACGACTGGGGCGTGCTCGTCACCTTGTATCCGCACACCCGGCTGAAAAAAACGGATGTGATCCGTCAGTGCATCATGGAAAAATCGTCGGGCAACGAGGTACTGAAACGGATGCTGAAACAAGGGCTGCTGCTCGAACACGAGCATCCCGACGACAAACGCGCCAAACTGATCGGGCTGACCAACGCGGGCCGGGCGGCCTTTGAGTCGGTGCAACACGGCATCCGGAAACTTTCCGATACCGTGGTGGCCGATCTGACCGAGGCGGAAAAAACGACCTTGCTCAATATCCTGAACAAGCTGCACCGCTACCACAAGCCCGTTTTTGAAGCGGCGGACGAGGAGGAGTTGGGGAAATTGTTGGGGAAAAAGTGATTTACGACCTACGATTTACGACGTCCGATTTCCGATTTCCGATTTCCGAATTTGATTTTTGATTTTTGATTTGAGATTTCCGGGCAGCATAGACTTTCAATGGCCAATCTCTATCCGAATTAATCACAATCAATAATCTATTCATAAATCAACCATCAACAATCTCACATCTACTCCCAAATCAAAAATCAAATTCGGAAATCGTACATCGTACATCGAATATCGTAAATCGAAAGTCGCCAGCCTCCTCAGCCTTCCACCGCGCCCACCAGCCGCACCGTTGTCGGCGTAGCGTTGCCTTGCGGGTTATTTTCTTCGGAGATGGCGTAGGCCGCAGCGCCCGGTACGCAGGCGAAGGTTTGCCAGTCGACGCCCGTTTCGCGGCTGATCATGCCCATGCTGCGGGGTTGCCCGTCGACAATGGCCCAGAACTGGTAGTAGGTAGTGCCGCGCGGGGCAGGCAAGGTACTGAGGTCGACGGCGAGCTGACAGCTCGCGGTGTTGAGGTAGGCCAGGCCGGTGTTCAGCTCGTCTTTCAGCGCCAGTTGTTTGGTTTGCGGATCGCGCAGCAGGGCGACCTGTTCCTGCAGTTTTTGCGCGGCCATTTCTCGGGTCAGGCATTCGCGGGCCTGCCGGTCGAGCTGGGCGATTTGTTCGTTTCGGGTTTCATTCAGGCGCCAAAGCCCGATGACGGCGGCCAGCAAAGCCACGCTGGCAGCAGCGAGTCCCCAGAAGAGGTAACGCTGCAAGCCGCCTGGGCGCACGGTGGGCGCAGCCGGGGTATCGCGGCCGACCAGGTCGAGCACGCGGCCTTTCATCCAGTCCGGGGGCGGCACGGCATTGGACTGGGCGTATTGTTCGAGCGCCTGCTCCACGGCGGCTATTTCGGCGCGCACTTCGGGGTAGCGGGCGGCCATTTGCTCCACTTCGGCGCGTTCGGCGGCCGAGCACTGGCCCAGCACGTAGGCTTCTATCAGACCCGATTGTAAAAATGACTGGAGATCCATGGTGATGTCTTGGTCGTGATTAAAAGGGGGTTAATTGGCCTGTACGCCCAAATATGCGGCAAGTGTGAGCACTGCCAGGTGGTGTTCGCCAAAAATCTTGCGCAATTCGCCGATGGCAAATCGCAAGCGGGTCTTCACCGTACCCAGCGGTATCCCGGCAGCCTCGGCCGCTTCTTCCTGCGTATAGCCCTGAAAATAAATCAGGTCGATCAACAGCCGGTACTTGTCGTCGAGGCGGTCGACGATCTCCCGCACCCCGACGTGATCGGGGTTGGTTGTCTCGGTTCCGGGAGCATGTACGAGTGAATCCAGGTTGTCGGTTTTCCGATAGTGCTGAAAATAGGCCGTGCGTGTGGCGTCGATGGCGGTATTGCGGGCAATATTGACCAGCCAGGTAAACAAGCGGCCTTTGGCGGCATCGTACTGGCCGGCATTGCGCCAGACTTTCACGAAAGTATCCTGTAATACCTGTTCGGCCAGTTCGCGCGATTGCACGATACGAAGCACCACGCCGAACAGGGCGCCGCTGTACGCATCGTACAACTCGCCGAGGGCCGAACGGTCGTTTTGTTGCACACGAAGGATCAATTGGTCTTGCATCGGGAAGCGGAAGTCAGTTGAATCGGGTAAAGATATTGCTGAAAAAATTTGCAGGCGCTTACCCGACAACAATAAAGGCGGCCGTCCGGTTGCCGAAGTCTGGAATTGAGAATGTGAGGATTTGAGAAAAAGGGGGGTGGGTGCTGGGTTTTAGGGGTTGGGTTTTGGTAAAAGGGTCATTTCTTCTCTCGGGAAGCGCTTCACATTCCGGCAGTGAGATGAAAAAAACTCCCCGATCAAAAACCGTCCTCCCCACCCCGCTCGTAGATGCTGCCAAATTCACCATTTCACATTTTCTCGTCCAATGAAACAAGTCCTTCACCTTCTTTTCTTCCTCTGCGCCCCGCACTGGCTGCTGGCGCACGGCGGCACGCTTAAAGGCCTGGTTACCGATGCCCAAACCAACACCGAACTGCCGGGCGCCACGGTCCGCATCGTCGAACCGGCATTGTCGACCGCCACCAACGAACTCGGCATGTTTTCGTTCAGCGACCTGCCGGCCGGCGAGTATGCCGTCACGGTGACCCTGATCGGTTACGCCGCGCAAACCCGGACGGTGCGCGTCAGCGACCACGAAAGCGCGGAACTGAAATTTGAACTGCAACTCAAAGGCCTGAGCCTGTCCGACGCCGAGATCGCCGCCCCGAGAGCGCGACCGCTGACCAGCCTCAGCCAGGTCGATATTCAGGCCCGGCCGATCAATTCCGCCCAGGATATTCTGCGCTTCGTGCCGGGTTTGGTCATCGCCCAGCACGCCGGCGGCGGCAAGGCCGAACAAATTTTCCTGCGCGGTTTCGACATCGACCACGGCACCGACATCGCCTTGTACGCCGACGGCATCCCGGTCAACATGGTATCGCATGCCCACGGGCAGGGCTACGCCGACCTGCATTTTATCATCCCCGAACTGATCCAGCGCGTTGATTTTCAAAAGGGGCCGCACTATGCCAATATCGGCAATCTGGGCACGGCGGGGTATGTCAAATTCGAGACGCCGGACGCCCTGCGCGACAATTTCCTGCGGCTCGAAGCGGGGCAGTTCGACCACTATCGCGGCGTGGCGGCCGTCAATTTGCTGGGCAAACGGGCAGCCGCGCGCGGCACGAGCGCCTACGTAGCGGGCGAAACGATGTTCCAGAACGGTTATTTCGAGGCCCCGCAGGATTTCAAACGACTCAACCTTTTTGCCAAATTCCGGCAGGCCTACGACGACGGCAAAGTGCTCACCTTCTCCGTTTCCCGCTTCCGCAGCAGCTGGCTGGCCTCGGGCCAGGTGCCCGAACGCGCCGTGCGCAGCGGCCAAATCGGTCATTTCGGCGCCATCGACCCCAGCGAGGGGGGCCAAACCGGACGAATCAACCTCAACCTCGAACACCTCATGCCGCTCGACGGGCGCACGGTGCTGAAAAACCAGTTCTACCTATCGCAATACGACTTCGAACTGTACTCCAACTTCACTTTCTTCCTCAACGACCCCGTCAACGGCGACCAGATCCGCCAGCGCGAAAACCGCACGATATCGGGCTACAACGGCTATATCGCCCGCGAAACCGCCCTGGCCGGCCGGCCGCTTTACCTCGAAGGCGGCGTGCAACTCCGCTACGACGAAGTGCGCGACAACGAACTGAGCCGTACGACCGGCCGCGTATTCACCCGCGAACGGGTACAACTCGGCGACGTGCAGGAACTCAACCTCGGCATTTACGCCGACGCCAACTGGCAACTCTCCAAGCGATTCAGCGCCGGACTCGGCCTGCGTTTCGATCAGTTCCATTTTTCCTACCACGACCAACTGGACTCGACCACGGGCGCATTTACCCAAAAAGGCAAAAACATCATCAACCCGAAACTCAACCTGAAATACGCCCTCTCCGACCGGTGGTCGGTGTACGCCCAGGCCGGCAGCGGATTCCACTCCAACGACGCCCGCGTCATCCTGCAAGCCGCCAACGAAAACATCCTGCCCCGCGCGCTGGGCTACGAAGCCGGCGTGCAGATCAAACCTGTCGACGGCCTCCTGCTGTCGCTGGCTGCCTGGCAACTCGATCTGGAACAGGAATTCGTGTACGTCGGCGACGAGGGTATCGTGGAGCCGGGCGGCAAAACCCGCCGGCAGGGGCTCGATGTCAGCCTGCGCTGGCAGCCCGCCTCCTGGCTGCTCTTCGACGCAGATTACAACTTTACACGCCCCAGGGCAACCGAGGCAGCGGAGGGCGAAAACTACATCCCGCTGGCGCCCCTGCATACCAGCATTGGCGGCATCACCCTGCGCAATCGTGCGGGGCTGAACGGAAGTCTGCGCTACCGCTACCTCGCCGACCGCCCGGCCAACGAAGACAACAGCCTTGTCGCCGAGGGCTTTTTCCTGCTCGACGCCCAATTGGCCTACGCCCCCGTGTGGCGCAACGGACAATCGCCCGTTGAATTCAGCCTCGGCGCCCAAAACCTCGCCAACAGGCTATGGAAAGAAGCGCAGTTTGAAACCACCAGCCGCCTGCCGGGCGAAGCGCCCGAGGGCGTCACCGAGATACATTACACGCCGGGCACGCCATTTTTTATCAAAGGCGGGGTGACGCTGCGGTTTTGAAATGCCGCTAAATATAAAAGCGGTTGATAAGGTTGATTTTGGTTTATAAGGGTTTATAGAACCCGTCAAAATCCGGTGCGCGCGTTTTGATAAAATTTCACCGCCCCGAAATCCAAAACCCTCCCCCCACTCGTAACTCTTATAAACCTCATCAACCCAAACCATTTTTCACCGTCCATCAATATCCAAAACAATGAATCCTTCCGTCCGCAAATTCCTTTATGCAGCGCTGGTCATCAGCTGTACGGCCTTTGCCGCCTTTATTTTCTGGAATGGCAAAAGTCGGGTCGTACTGCCCGAATTGAAGCCACGCCAGGGCGCCCTGGCCCAGGCCCGCGAATGGCCGGCTACGCAGGAACGGGTCGCCGGCCTGATGAAAACCCTGGAAGCCAAACCGAACGACGCCAAGGCCAAACTGCAACTCGCCAAAGAGTTTATGCAGGAAGGCCGCGCGACCGGCGACTTTACCTATTACAATGCCGCGGCGCTGTCGCTCATCGACGAAGTGCTGGCTGCCGATCCGCGGCATTTCGAAGCGGGCTGCCTCAAAGCTCTGGTGCTGCTCTCCCAGCACCGCTTCGCCGAAGCCCGCGAACTGGCGGAAAAAGCCCGCCAGCAGAACCCTTACAACGCTTTTGTCTACGGCCTGCTCACCGACGCCTGCGTCGAAATGGGCGATTACGAACAGGCGGTGGCCACGACCGACAAAATGGTGCAAATACGCCCCGACATCCGCTCGTACAGCCGCGTGTCGTACCTGCGCGAAATCCACGGCCAGCATGCCCAGGCCGTCGAGGCGATCCAAATGGCGGTTGCAGCCGGCTATCCGGGCAATGAAGACACCGAATGGGCGCGTATGGTACTGGCGCATTTGTACGAAGACAATAACCAGCTGGACAAATCCGAGGCGGAATACCAGAAAGCCCTGCAGGAGCGCCCCGAATACCCCTTTGCCCTGGCCGGCCTGGGGCGTATCGCCCGCTACCGGCAGGATTACCCGGCAGCCATCCGTTACTTTGAGCAGGCCCGGGCGGTCATGGCCGACCTCAGTTTCCTCGAAGAACTCAGCGACCTGTATCGCCTCGACAACCAGTCCGACAAAGCAGCCGAATGTGCGCGCATCACCCTCGAAGCCCTGACGGCCGACAACATCAGCGACGGCGCCGATCCGGCAGGCGGGCACTACTCCGACCGCGACATTGCGCTGATGTACCTGAAAACCGGCGAATACGACAAAGCCCTCGATTACGCCCGGCGCGAGCACAACCGCCGCCCGCAAAACATCGACGCTTGCGAGACCCTTGCCTGGGCGCTGTTCAAAAAAGGCCAGTACGCCGAGGCGCTGCCGCTGATGCAAACAGCGCTGCGCACCGGCTCCAAAGTACCCGAACGCCTCGTCAGGGGCGGATTGGTGATGGTCGCCAATGGACAACACGCCGAAGGCTGGACTATGGTCGACCAGGGCCTGGCGCTCAAACCCTATCTCGACGAATCGCTGCGCGCCGACGTGGAGCGCTTCCGCAACCAGTAAAAAACGGCCAACCATGAAACGCGCACTGCTTTCCGCCGCCATTGTTACGCTGTTGTCGCCGCTGCATTCGTACGCGCACACCGTCAATTATGAACTCGCCGCCATGCCGCAAACCGATGTCGCATGGCGCTACCTGGAACTCGGATTTACCCACATTCTGCCGCTCGGACTCGATCATATTCTCTTTGTGCTGAGTATTTTTTTCCTGAGTAACCGCCTTAAAACGGTGATTTGGCAAGCGACGGCGTTCACCGTAGCCCACTCCATCACGCTCGGCCTGGCCATGTACGGCTACCTCAAACCCCTGCCGGCGGTGGTGGAGCCGATCATTGCCCTGTCGATCTTCTTCGTAGCCGTGGAAAACCTGCTGGCGCGCGAACTCAAACCCGGTCGCCTCGCCCTCGTATTCGCTTTTGGGCTGGTGCACGGAATGGGCTTTGCCGGGGTGCTGACCGAACTGGGATTGCCCGGCAACAAATTCGCCCTGGCGCTGCTGAGTTTCAACGCGGGGGTCGAGTTGGGGCAAATTGCCGTCATACTCGCCGCTTACGGACTGGTCGGCCGCTGGTGGTCCGACCGAAGTTGGTACCGCGCCCGCATTGTGCATCCCGTATCGATCGGCATTGCCCTCATTGCCCTGTACTGGACGCTGGAGCGAAGTTTTTCCTGAAATTTTCACTAAAATTTTGATAACCAATGTTTTTCGAATCATTCGTCACATCCTTCCGGCGAATGGCCCTGGCAGCGTTTGCCCTTTGCGCCGCCATCAGCCTGCAAGCGTCGAGCCACCGCGAGGCTCCGCTGATCGCCAACGACCCACTCGCGGACAATACCGACGTGTATGCATTCCGCAGCCCCGACAACCCCAACACCATCACGATCATCGCCTGTTACATTCCGACCGAGTTGCCGCACGGCGGGCCGAATTTTCACACCTTCGGTGAAAACATCCGTTACGAAGTACACGTCGACAACAACGCCGCCATCGCGGGTGACGAGGTGACCTATCGCTTCACCTTCACCCGCGTGAACGAAGACCCGACCACCTTCTTCCGCATCCGGCTGGGCCAGGAAAACTGGAAAACCAGCTACCGCTGCGAGCGCAGCACCGACGGCGGACAAAGCTGGACGGTCATCGTTTCCAACGGCGTCGTGCCGCCGCCCAATATCGGCGCGCGCTCTATCGAAAGCGGCGTGGGCCTCGGCGCCGGGTCGTACGAAGAACTGATGACGGGCGCCATCGCCACGGCCAGCACGGGTGAAATGGTGTTCTGCGGCCCCGTCGACGATCCTTTCTACGTCGACCTGGGCGGCGTATTCGACCTCGGTAACCTGCCCCGCCAGAACGGCGCTCCCCGCGACGGCATCGGCCAGAACAATTGCCACGCCATCGCCCTGCAAATCCCGATCAGCACCCTGCTCAAAACCGGCGCGCCGGCCACTCCGGCCAGCATCCTCGACCCCGAATATGTGATCGGCGTGTGGGCCAGCGCCAGCCGCCGCGCTACGCGCACCCTCAACGCCACGGGCGGCGGGTACACCGACAGCGGCGACTGGGTGCAGGTCAGCCGCCTGGGTATGCCGCTGACCAACGAGGCCGTCATCCCGATCGGGTACAAAGACTATTGGAACTCGATCACGCCTTATGACGAAATCACCGACGTAGTGCTCGATCCCTTCTTCTACAACCCGGAACTCGGCTTGTACATGGACGATGATCTGTTCGGCGGCGCCGTGCCGGCTTTCTCGTCGCTGCGCATTCAGCGCAAATCGCTGGGCGCCTTCGATTTCGGCAACGGGAAAGACGGCCTCTTTCCGCTCAAAGGCAACCCGGCTCTCGCCGGCACCGCGCTCGATGACGCTGTATTTGGCACGCTTCTGCTGCCCGGACCCGGCAAGCCGCGCTCCGTCGACCTCTGGCCGATTTTCCACACGGGTGTACCCAATGTGCGGCCTTATCAACTGGCTACGGGCAAAAACGGCAATCCGCTCGCCGCGGGCAAACCTTTTATCCACAATTTCCTGCCCAACGGCGGCGATATGCTGCGCCTCAACATGGCCACCCCGGTGACGCCCCGCAACGACCCCAATTTTTCGCCCGAAGGCATCGTGGCCGCCGCTGTGCTGGGCCTCACCCAGGCGCCGTACAATACCAACGCCAACCTCGAATTCATCCCCAACATGGACGGTTTTCCCAATGGCCGGCGCCTCGAAGACGACGTCACCCGCATCGAATTGCAGGCCGTCTCCGGCGTGGCCCTGGCAGCCATCGGCCTGTGGTACGACGATTTCGTGCCCGGCCAGTCGGCCAGCCCCGTCACGGCCGATCTCGTCGGCGTGCTGAGTTACCAGACCGGCGTCAATGCCAACGACAAACCGTTCCAGGCTTCCTTCCCCTACCTCGCCGCACCCTGGCGCGGTACCGAGACCAACTGATCCTTCACCCAATCCTCACCATTTTAGCATTGATCAACAATGAAATCATTGATAAAAAATACCCTGCTGGCTTGTGCCGTGCTTTTGGGCATCGCGCCGGCCCTGGCTTCCAGTCACCGGGAAGCGCCGCTGATCGCCGACGATCCGCTGGCCGACAACGTGGACGTGTACGCGTTCCGCAGCCCCGATCGGCCCAACACCGTCACGCTGATCGCCACTTACGTGCCCTTGCAATTGCCCCAGGGCGGACCCAATTATTATTCCTTCGGGGAAAACATCCGTTACGAGATACATATCGACAACGATGCTTCCAAACACGGCGACGAGATCATCTACCGCGTTGTTTTTACCAGTGAAAATGAAGACCCCAGCACTTTTTTCAACATCCGCCTGGGCAAACGCAACCTCAAAATGCGCTACACCCTGTATCGCTCCGACAACGGCGGGCAAAGTTTCGTCGCTATTGTCAGCAACAAGGTCGTGCCGCCGACCAATATCGGCGAACGCAGCATCGAATCGCCGTTGGGCATGGGCAAACCGTATGAAAAACTGGTAAACGAAGCCCTCACTTTCGCCGCTACCGGCGAACGCGTGTACGTCGGCCCTTCCGACGATCCGTTTTTTGTCGACCTCGGCGGCGTGTTCGACCTCGGCGACCTGCCCCGCCAAAACAGCGGCAGCCCGCGCGACGGACTGGCCTGCAAAAACGTGAGCGCCATCGCCATCCAGGTGCCGATCAGTTTTTTGGTCAAAAAAGGCGTGCCGAAGACCCCCACGAACATACTTGACCCCAATTTCGTCATCGGCGTATGGGCCAGCGCCAGCCGCCAGTCGGTGCGCACACTGACACCGGGCGAAGAAACCTACTCGGGCAGTTGGGTACAAGTGAGCCGCCTGGGTATGCCGCTGACCAACGAGGCGGTCATTCCGGTAGGGTACAAAGACTACTGGAACAGCCTGACGCCCTATCAGGAACTCAACGACCAGGTACTCGACGCGTTTTTCTACAACCCCGAACTCGGTTTGTACATGGACGACGATCTGTTCGGTGGCGCCGTACCGGCCCTGGCGCCCCTGCGCATTCAGCGCAACGCATTGGGCGCTTTCGATTTCGGCAACGGGCAAGACGGGCTTTATGGGCTCAAAGGCAACCCCGTCCTCGCCGGCACCGCCCTCGACGACGCCGTTTTCGGCACGCTTCTGCTGCCCGGCCCCGGCAAGCCGCGCTCCGTCGACCTCTGGCCGATTTTCCACACAGGCGTGCCCAATGTGCGGCCTTACCAACTGGCCACGGGTAAAAACGGCAACCCGCTCGCGGCCGGCAAACCCTTTATCAACAACTTCCTGCCCAATGGCGGCGACATGCTGCGCCTCAACATGGCGGTGCCGCCCACGCCGCGCAACAGCGCCAATTTTAGTTCGCTGGGCATCATCGACGCCGCCGTGCGCGGCCTTACCCAGCCGCAGTTCAACAACACCAACATCCAGTTTATCCCCAACATGGATGGTTTCCCCAACGGCCGTCGCCTCGAAGACGACGTCACGCGGATCGAATTGCAAGCCGTTTCCGGCGTTGCGCTGGCGGCGATCGGCCTCTGGTACGACGATTTCAACGGCGGCAGCCCGCTGACCCAGGATTTGCTCGACGTACTCAATTACAACACCGGCGTGAGCGCCAACGACGTGCCGTTCCGCAACTCTTTCCCCTACCTGGCGCTGCCGCACGCCGGCGACAGCCCCTGCGCGGGCACACCGGCGGATGCCATGGCCGGCGCCGTCGACTTCCGGGGAGGATTTACCGGGGTAAATACAGGATTTGTCGGAACGGGCAAAACGGTCGTGGCCGGCAACTTCCCCAATCCTTTCGCCGACGCCACCACGGTACACTACCGCGTAGAAACGCCGGCAGCAGTGAATATCTCGGTGTTCGACCAGACGGGCCGTGTCGTACGCGTACTCGTGGACGAGCCGCGTGAAGCCGGCGATTACCAGGTGCGTTTCGATGCTGCCGATTTGCCTGCCGGGGTGTATTTCGCCAGAGTAACCACCGGAAACGGCCAGGACGTACAGGTGTTGAAATTATCCAAACAATAACCCTTCATTGCCACTCCTGAAAAATTTGGACGAGTGAAAAGACAGGGCGCGCTGCCATCCGGCAGCCGCCCTGTCGCCTTTTTTTATAGGTTGATAAGGGTTTATGGGGTGCGGTGCTGGAAAGATAGGTTTTGCCTCCATTTTTCACAGGATTTCTCCGAAATCCTGACCTGAATGGTATCATTTCAGAACGTCTTTTCCTGTTTTTTGCCCAACGGGAAGCCTCCCGAGAGCAGCAACACCCCTTTTCTCAAATCCTCGCATCCTCAAATCCTCGAATCCTCACTTCTTCACCAACTGCATCATCACCCGCCGGTTGCGGGCGCGGTTGGCTTCGGTCGTATTGGGCGCAACCGGGTCGGCTTCGCCCAGGCCTTCGGCGCTGATGCGTTCGGGCGCCACGCCCAGGCCGACCAGGGCCGTTCGGGCCGCTTCGGCGCGACGTTTCGAGAGGTCGAGGTTGTAGGCGCTTGTGCCCGAGTCGTCGGTGTAGCCGAGTAATTTGACGTTAAATACCTTGTTTTTCTGCATCATACTGGCCATTTGCATCAGTTC
>JAEUUU010000056.1 GCA_016787345.1 Saprospiraceae bacterium
GCACCCGGCCGCCCTCGCGCAGCGAATCATCCCAGACGGTCTCTACGACCTGAATCTTCGGATCGCCGATGCCACGCACGAGGTCGAGTGTTTCGTCGTCGGAACGCCCCACGGCCACGACGAAGTAGTCGCACAGCGGCAGGATGGAGCGGATGGCTTCCACGACCGGGTAGTCGTAAAGCACGGCATTGCGGATGAAGGTAAAACCGGCGACTTTCATTTCGGGTTGTTGCACGGAGGAGCGGCACGCAAAGCAACGATATTTCTCCGCCTTAGTGAACGATTGGCTAAGTCGATTTAATCACCTAACGCCGCATATTAAATAAAACAAAGCATCACTTAAGAGATATTCGTTTCTGTTTACTTATTTCTGCATTAACTATACGCATGGTTTCACGAAGCGACATGAAATAGCATGAAAACTATTTTTTTCATCCATCTGCTTTGCCCTCTGTTTACTCGCATCTGGTTTATCCGGACGACAAGAATAGCCTTGCTTTTATGGAACGTTTCATTGTTTTCTAGCTCCATCAGCGCTCAAATTTTTCAACCTGCGATAACTGGGCCTTATTTTAATGGAACGGCGCCGTTATTTATCCGGGTTTATTTCGTGTATGTCGAATCGCCCGGCGATGCCTGGGCCTCGGCCCTGGGACACGAAACACTGACCGAACGAACTGCCCAATCTTTTAATCTGCTCAACCGGGTTTTCAACCCCTACAACATTTATTTCACCCCCCGGCCGGGTCTCGAGCAGGGATGTTACGAGGTGGCCTATAACTTTGTTTATCAAAGCGATCCGTACGCTTTGACCATCGCCGTCGGCCCTGATGACGCGGCCCCGGTCACAAGTATACCTGGCGAAATTTTACCCACCATTCATTGTTTTGTCGGCGGCAGCGAGGGGGGAGTCCCGGCAAGTAACCTGCCCTACCTGATCCAGATTGTGGGGCATTGTTTCGGGCTGGCCCGTACAGATGCGTACACAACAGCGAATCTTCAGTACACCGGCCCAACGGCAACCTGTGACTGGGGAGATTGTATTTCTGCATCGACAAACAACCCGGATCATTGCTGTGGCGATTTGATCGACGATACCCCGGCCCTGTTTCTCCCTTCGGGCGTGGTACAAGCCATGGACGATTGCTGTTGTTCCACCGTCCCTATTGGGGTTGGTATGGACATGCTCAGCAATTACATGACTCCAACGACACCGGCGCGTTGCCGCACGAAGTTTAGTCCGGAACAAGTACAACGCATGACGGAGTATTTGTTTTTTTTCAATAGCCCGCTGTCATCAATTAAAATCACTCCGACTACATTAAATACGTCGGCCAATTGGGACACCGCGCGTACGATTTATACACCCATAGAAATTCCCCAAGGCGTGACGCTGACCATCAATGCGCCGATCGAGTTCATGCCGGGAACCAGCCTGATCGTCAGACGCGGCGGAACTTTGATCATCAACTCCACGCTCACTGCAGCTTGCCGGGGTTTGTGGGGAGGGGTGTTCGTAGAAGGCAATTCTGCATTTCCGCAAATTGACGAAAACGGTAATTATTCCGACAAACAAGGCCGGATTAGGCTCGCGCAACAAGGCCTGATCGAACATGCCGTCTGTGGAATCTGTGTAGAAGATTTAATAGCGGGTATTGATGCCGACTTAGGAGGTGGCATTGCAGAGGTGTTTGGGCGTGTGAGCAACTGCCTGACCGGTATCAGAATCGAAAGATACATCAAAGCACACAACCGTAGCTTACTGACCGGGGCCCGGCTCAGCATTGACGACAATTACCGGGGGCAAGCGTGGTCGCCCAAACCCGTTCTGGTCGACTTGAAAAAAATAAAGCAAATCAGGATCAATTATACTCTGTTCAGTGACTCCAGGACAAATGCCATTGCCAACCCATCGCTGCGCGCCGAAGGATTGTCGGTGGATGATGCCACGTTTTGGGCAACAGGTTGCCATTTTTATGGTTTGGAGAACGGGATTTACAGTTCAAACTTTACATCAGAAACGGATTACGGATTTTCCAGGGTATTGCGATGTCAGTTCAATAATTGTGTGAAAGGGATTTATTCCATTTTCTCTCCATCATTTACTGCTCGGGGTAATAAATTCAAGTTAGACAAGATTGACTATGGTTCGGGTGTTTACATAGGCTCCTTTTTGCCGCCAATGGCCCTTGATCTGGAGAACAATTATTTCGAGGCCGAACGCAATGGAAATGAAGATTCATTATACGTCTGGGGGGTGAGCTGCTCCAGTCTGGGATCGGCAGAAAATGTGATTCAAAAAAACCGGTTCAAAGGTATGAGCTATGCTTTTGTCGTTTCGGGAGTGAACGGGAATGATACCGGGCTTCGCTTTTTGTGCAACCAATGCGAAAACAGTTTGCTAGGTGATTATGTAGTTGACTGGACGATTCGCAAGATTCAGGCGGCCTACGACGAACAGGGCAATCCAGTGGCAACCGGCAATTTATTTTCCGAAGGCCATCCGGCAGGGTGGTCTTCCTGGTACAACTATGGAGACCCAATCACTTATTACTACGCCGCTCTGCCTCGCCACAACCCGGAGTCGGCGGTGGGCGTTGACGCTGTGCTTAGCACGACGCTCAACCCGGATTGCTCCACACAAGGCGTCAATTGTCCCCAGCCTTGTGATTCTATATCGCTTGTGGCGCTCAGCAACGAATTCTATCGGCAGCAATCGGCATGGCTCGACAAAAGGTCGCGGTTGGCGCTGTGCTCCAACCCCGATCTTCGGTCGGACCTTGCGGCACAGATTGCCTGGCACCGCTCTGCCATGGACTGGGCAGGCGGCCGCCTGATGCAGTATTATATTCGCGGAGAAGGGCCTGGCTGGCCCGACTCGGCCAGGGTTTGGGAAGATCGGTTGATGCGCTACGAATCCGAAGTCCGGCTGGCCCGCCTTGAGTTCTTGAATGGCCATTGGGCGGAATACGACTGGCGTGTCAGCACTCTTCACCAACGGGTAACACTGGACAGCTTACAAAGTGAAGAGTGGGCCTCTTTTACCGCCTTGCTCCAGGTATTGCGGCCCGCGCTGGAATCCGGCGCCGCCATTTCTGCCTTACCCTCCGAAGTGCTCGATGAAGTTGAAGAATGGGCAATCACATGTGATGAACCCGGCCGCATCGCCCGGGAGGTTTTGCGGCGAAACCGCCGCCCGGTATCAAATAAATGCGAAATTCTCCAAATTCCCCATCCTTTGAGCCAAACCGCTCAACCGATCGCAAAATCAATGACCAGGGCTAACGTTTACCCCAATCCGGCTCGCGAACATTTTCTTATCAGACAATCGGGACAAGGCGGCGGGTCGTCGACATTAACCCTGCTGACACTGCAGGGAATACCAGTGTTACAACAAAAAATTGCTATGGATGAACCGATCCGGGTAAACGGAGTTCCTGCCGGTATCTATTTCTGGGTACTTCATACGCCGGGAAGCCCAAACCAGCAAGGAAAGATTGTCCTTTTACCCTAACATCCGAAGCCAGCAAACAGAACTTGGCCATTAATACCCCACTTTTCCTACCTTTGCCTGCCTTCCAAAAACGGCTTTTCCATCTTGCAGTCCAATTCCGTTCGCCTCCACGTCATCGTACCGTGTTACAACCCGCCAGACGGCTGGGAAGCGGCGCTGGCGGCTAAATTCCTCGATTTCAGACAACAAATAGCCGATCTGGCCCCTGAAACGGGACTGATCGTGGTCAACGACGGCTCTCCCCGCAATGCCACCGAAGCAAACTTCGACGCGCTCCGTCGCTTGCTGCCCGACGTGCAAGTGGTGAGCTACACGGAAAACCGGGGAAAAGGACATGCGCTCCGCCAGGGCGTTGCCGCTTCCGACGCAGGTTATTGTCTGGTGACCGACGCCGACTTCCCCTACACGCCCGCCAGTATGCGCCGCATCGTGGAAGTATTGCTCGACAAGGGCGGTATCGCCGCGGGCAACCGCGATACGGCTTACTACGAAAAAGTACCGCCGTTTCGCCGCCGCCTGTCCAAAAGCCTGCGCTGGCTGCTCCGAAACGTACTGCAACAACCCATCGACGACTCCCAGTGCGGCCTGAAAGGTTTCGATCAGGCCGGCAAAGCCGTATTTCTGGAAACTACCATCGACCGCTTTCTCTTCGACCTGGAATTTCTCATGCTGGCCAACGGCCGCGTACCGGTCACGCCGGTCTCCGTGGAACTGCGCGAAGGCATCACCTTCAGCAAAGTAGGCAGCAAGATTCTGATGACCGAGGGCGGCAACTTTATGAAACTGTTTTTGCGCAACCTGTTGCAACTGAAAAATTAACCGCGTGGAACACAACCCGTTACAGCAAATCGAAACGACGCTGCACAACCTGGCCTCGCCCCGGCGCTCGCATACATTTTGGGGCCTGATGCTGCTACTGGCACTGGCAACCGCTCTGATCTGGCTGAAACACGGCGAATGGCTCAAGGCCCCTGGCAACTACCTGCTGACCGAATCGGGCGACGGCTTCAAAAACTACGCGACCACCATCTGGCACGAGCGCTACGACTCCACCTTCACACATTATGGCGGCATGAATTACCCCTTCGGCGAACACGTCCTGTTTACCGACAACCAACCGGTGTTCAGCTCCGCCCTGCAATGGTGGGATCGCAATATGTACAACATCGACGGGCGCGCCGCCGAAGCCCTCAACCTGTTTCAGGTCATCTCGCTCCTGCTCGGCGTGGCGGCCATGTTTCTGCTGCTGCGCAAACTGCACCTGGCCGTCTGGTATGCCGGTCTGGTCGCCCTGGGTATTGTGTTTTTATCGCCTCAGATCAACCGTTTCGACGGGCACTTCGGCCTTTCCCACACGTTCATTTTTCCAATGCTGCTTTACCTGCTGTGCCGTTACGAAGAGCGGCAAAGCAGGCGTTACCAGAGCCTGCAGATCGGCGTACTGATCTGGCTGGCCGCGCAGCTGCATTTTTACTATTTCGGTCTGGCAGCCTTGTTTTTGAGCCTTTACATGGCATATCAGGTGCTTGTAGATCGTTCCTGGCGCAACATCAGGGTGCGTTTTTCGCATTGGGTGGTCATGATTCTGTTGCCTTTCGCCCTCCTGAACGGCTGGGTGCACTGGTCGGATTTTGCCAGCGACCGGCCCGCCAACCCGTATGGTTTCACCACATATATCGGTTATTGGGAAGGGGTGTTTTTGCCGTACGAGAATTTTCCGCTGTTTCAGGGGCTGGACAAGTTGCTGACGTCGTGGTTCAATATGCCCATACGTCGGGTCGATTACGAGGCCCGCGCTTATGCCGGACTGGTCGTATTTATGTACACCCTTTGGCTGTTGTTTTCGGGCTTCCGGATGTTTTCCAAAAGTTGGGACACCGCCGCCTATCACCGCACGCACAAGCGTTATCTGATCGGTATTTTTTCGGCCTCGTTCGCCCTGCTGATCTTTTCCTGCGGCTTTCCGTTTGCCATAAAAGGCATGCAATGGATGGTCAATTATTTCGGCCCGCTGCGACAGTTCAGGGGGCTGGGGCGTTTTACCTGGGCTTATTATTATATCGCCAACACCCTCGTTTTTTACGTTCTCTGGAACTGGGCCATGCGCTTCCGGGGCATTCGCGGCGGCAAATTCCCCTGGTTGGGAAAAGCGGTGATGGGCCTGGCCCTCGCAATACTCGTTTGGGAGGCCTGGACGATGCAGCGCACCCAGGTGTTGCGCCTCAATCCCAATATTGAAAAAAAGGAAATTGCCGAAAAAGAATATCCCTGGATCGGCAAAGTCGACTTTTCACCCTACCAGGGCATCCTGCCCCTGCCCTATTACCACATGGGTTCGGAGAATATCTGGCTGGAGTTCGACGGCGGTTTTTTCAAAAAAATACAAACCACGGCCCTGCATACCGGCCTGCCCGACATGGGCGTCAACCTCAGCCGCACTTCCTGCCAGCAAACGGTCAAATCCGTCCAGCTGCCGCTCGAACCCTGCGAAACGCCCATGATGCTGGGCGAATTGCCCGACAACCGCCCGCTCGCCCTGGTGGTCGACGAGGGCCGTTACGACGAAATGCGCCGCAAACACCAGCATTTGCTCAATAAAGCCCGCATGGTGTACGACGGCCCGGGCGTCAAAATCCTGTCTTTGTCGCTCGACAGCCTCCGCGCTTCTGTGCGGGAGAGTCATCGCGGTGTAGCGGGTTATGTGCAAAGCCGCGGCCAGTATCGTATCGGCCGCTGGATGTCGCCCAAACCTGACACGCGGTTCTATTACCAGTCTTACGATTCGTTGAGCGCCACCCTCAAAAGTTTTCAGGGTAATGGCGCTTATGCAGGCAATATGGGCGATACAACCTGGCTGTATCATGCGCCCTTGCCCAAGGGCCATCACATCATTTCCATGTGGCTGCACATCAACCAGGACCTGGGGATGAATCACGAGATGAAAATTATTGAAAACAGCCTGACCGACGGCCGCGAAATACATTTCAGCCACGAAGCCCTGCGTTTTCACCTGCGCACGGTGGTCGGCGACTGGGGTTTGTTCGAACTGTCGTTTCAGGTGTACGAGCCCGACAGCCGGCTGCGTATCTTTTTGCAAAAACAAGGCGTCAATCAGCCATACTACCTCGATGAACTCCTGATTCGCCCGCTCGATGCGGAACTCGTCCGGCGCGAACCGGGTTGGATTATTGCCAATAATTTCTGGTACCGCGAAGAATAGACTTTATGCCCGCAAGAAAGCCCAAACAATGGGATACCGTCGCGTTGACTGACGCTGTGAGCAAGCCAGGTCTCAGACCCGGTCAGGTAGGCACCATTCTTTCCGTTTCGGGCGATAATGAGTACCAGGTGGAGTTTCTCGACGCAAACCGCGACATCCTGCAAATCTGCTCATTGCCCGCAGAAGCCTTTCTGGTGTTGCAACTCGATACCGATGCTTTACAAAAGCGCATGGAAGCGCCTGCAACGATCAGGCGTTATCTGAGTCTGAGCCTGCTGATCCTGGGTTTTGTTTCCATTCTCACGGGTTTGTATCTGGTCGGGCAGAAGGCAGAAGGCACTGCCTTGATCAGCGCCGGGCGCGCGCAACCGGGTTTTCTTCAAATACCTGCCGACGGATCGATTTTTCATGTACTGGGTCTGCTTTTGATTGGCATCGCTTATTTTTTGAAAAAATAAACACCTCCTCACGATATGCTGCTTTTGATCAAAAATGCCCGCTGTATCACCGCCGAAGGCGAATTGCCCACCCGGCAGGACATCTTGATCCGCGACGGCGTCATTGAAAAAATGGGAGCCGGGCTGGCGGCCGAACCGGGCGCAACCGTGTGGGATTTCCCCAATGCCTGCGTGTCGCCCGGCTGGTTCGACCTGGGTATTCAGGCCTGCGATCCCGGTTTCGAACACCGCGAAGACCTGCGCTCGGCTGCCCGGGCAGCAGCGGCGGGCGGATTCACGGCTGTGGCGAACTTCCCGAACACCCAGCCGGCCCTTCACGGCAAATCGGAAGTGCTTTACGTGCGCAACAAAACCGCCGGTGAAGCCGTCCATTTCCACCCTGTCGGGGCCATTTCGGAAGATGCGGCAGGTAAAGACCTGGCCGAACTCTACGACATGCACGCCGCCGGCGCCGTGGCCTTCTCCGATGGCGCCAAACCCGTGCAGGACGCCGGACTGCTGCTCCGAGCCCTGCAATACTGCCAGGCGTTCAACGGGCTGGTCATCAACCACCCGCACCACAAAACCATTGCGCACGGCGGCCAAATGCACGAAGGACTGGTGAGCACCAGTCTTGGCATGAAAGGCATACCCGCCCTCGCCGAGGAGATTATGCTGCAACGCGACCTGAGCCTGCTGGAATACGCCGGCGGTCGCATGATGGTCCATCTGGTTTCGACGAAAAAAAGTGTCGACATGCTGCGCCGCGCCAAGGCAGCCGGCCTGCAGGTAACGGCATCGGTTGCATTGCTCAACCTTTGTTTTACCGACGAGCAAATGAGCGGCGCACAGGCTTTCGACAGCAACTGGAAAGTGCTGCCGCCCCTGCGCAGCGCCGCCGACCGGGCCGCCCTGCGCGAAGGGCTGGCCGACGGCGCCATCGACCTGGTGTGTACCAACCACAGTCCCTGGGATGAAGAAGCCAAAAACCTGGAGTTTCCCTATGCCGAATTCGGGATGCTCGGCCTGCAAACCGCCTTTCCACTGTGGCAAAATTATCTGGGCGACCAGTTCAGCCTGAGCGATTTTGTCCGGGTATTTGCCGACGCCCCGCGCCGGGCATTGGGCTTGCCCGTGCCCGAACTGCGCGAAGGGGCGCCTGCCGAACTAACCGTTTTTGACCCCGATGCCCGCTACACGCTGACCGAGGGCGGCATTTTGTCCAAATCCAAAAACAGCCCTTTCATCGGCCAGACCCTGCGCGGCCGGGTACTGGGCATCGTCGGCAAAGGGCAGGGGCTTTTAACCTCCCGTTAAAACTTCAGACAAAATATACCGGGTACTTTCGCGGTTCTATGGCGGTTTTACAACAAAAGCCGCCTTTTTACTATTCAGCATACGACACCCTTTTTCATGAAAAAATTTACCCTTTCCCTGCTGGTATTCAGCCTTTTATTCACCCTTCCCGCTTGCGAAACCCTGCAAGGCATCGCCGATCAGGTGATGAGCGAACCCAGCCTCGACGAGATCGTGCGCGGCCTCAAGGAAGCCCTCACCAACGGCGCCACCAAAGGCGCTGCCGACCTTAGCAAACGCGACGGCTATTTCAAAAGCCCGTACAAAATTCTGCTCCCCTCGGAAGTGCGCACCGTGACCGATCGCCTGAAAAACGTGCCCGGCTTCGGCAACCTCGAAAACGAACTGCTCGAAAAAATGAACCGCGGGGCCGAAGATGCTGCCAAAGAAGCCGCTCCGATCTTTATGACGGCCATCCGCGAAATGACTTTTCAGGACGCCACCAACATCCTCATGGGACCCGACAACGCCGCCACCGAGTACCTGAAAAAGACTACCACGCAACAACTGTACGACAAGTTCAATCCCAAAATCGTCGCATCGCTCGACAAGATCGGCGCCAACGACCTGTGGCGCAACGCCACCACCGCCTACAACAAAATCCCGCTGGTCACCAAAGTCAATACCGACCTCGACGACTACGTTACCAAAGAAGCGCTGAAAGGCCTGTTCGGCAAGATTCAGGAAGAGGAGAAAAACATCCGGAAAAACCCCGGCGCGCGTACTTCCGACCTGTTGCGCAAGGTGTTTGCCAAGCAGGACAGGAAGTGAGTGAGAAATGATGGACGATGAATGATGAATCAACCCTTCATCAACCTTTTATACTTCAAATTAAATAAACAATTACAAAGACTATGAAAAAACCCGTTCTAATGCTCCTGGCCCTGGTTTTGCTGCTGGGGAATGCTTCGGCGCAAGACCTGAAATCGCTCGGCAAAAAAGTGCTGGGCGGCGGCAACGATAACCAGGACGTCGGTCAGGCCCTGAAAGAGGCTCTCGACAAAGGCGTCCAGAAGGGCGTTGCGGAACTCTCCGTAACCGACGGCTATTACAAAAGCATCTACAAAATTCTGCTGCCCGACGAGGCCCGCAAGGTGACCGACAAACTCAAATCGGTGCCCGGTTTCGGCAATCTGGAAAACGATCTGGTGGAGAAAATGAACCGGGGCGCAGAAAAAGCGGCCAAGGAAGCCGGTCCGATCTTCGGCAGCGCCATCAAAAATATGAGTTTTCAGGACGCCACCAACATCCTCATGGGCCCCGATAATGCCGCCACAGAGTACCTGAAACGCACGACCTGGCAGCAACTATACGACAAGTTCAACCCCGTCATCGTTAAATCGCTCGACGAGATCGGCGCCAACGAACTCTGGACCAACGCCACGACGGCCTACAACCGCATCCCGCTCGTCAGCAAGGTGAATACCGATCTCGACGACCACGTAACCCGCAAGGCGCTCGACGGCCTGTTCGGCAAAATTCAGGAGGAAGAAAAGAACATCCGGAAAAACCCGGCGGCGCGCACTTCCGACCTGCTGAAAAGCGTATTCGCCCGGCAAGACCGGAAGTAAGGCCGATCGGTCATTTCTGACCATGTTCTCAGGCATCCTGACATTTCATGCGAAGCCGCAAAGCGCGCCAGGGGACGAATCCCTGGCGCGCTTTGCGGCTTCGCGTGAAATTTTTGTTCAAAAAGGCTCCTGTTCTCCGGGCTTTTTTATGCGCTAAGCCGCTAAAAATCGTTATTAACACACAAAACCGCTCATCCTGAGAGCAGAAACAACCCTTTTCTCAAATCCTCGCATCCTCGCATCCTCGCATCCTCAAATCCACACCATGCGCCTCCTGTTCCTGCTCACCCTCCTGCTCGCTGCCTGCGAGTCGTCGCCCCTGCAAAACGCCGCCCAAACGTACGTGCGTCCGGTCAGTCAGGAAGTCCCGGATGCCTTGGGCCAAACGGTGCTCGATGCCGTGAATCAACTGCGCGCCAAAGGCTGCCATTGCCCCGACGACAAATGGTACCCGCCGGCGCCCGCGCTGCGCTGGAACGACCTGCTGGCCAAATCGGCCCGCCGGCATGCGCTTGATATGCAAAAGCACAACTTTTTCAAACACACCGGCTCCGACGGCTCCGAATTCACCGACCGCATCAAATCGGCCGGATACCACTGGCAAGTTGCCGCCGAAAACCTGGCTATGGGTCACAGCGACGCCCTTGACGTGGTGAAAAACTGGGAAACCAGCGACGGACATTGCCAAAACCTGATGCACCCCGAATTGCACGAGATGGGGCTGGCCAAGGCAGGGCGGTTTTGGGTGCAGGATTTCGGGGCATTGCGGCAGAAATAATGACCGGTTGACGGGATTTTTGCCAGATTTGGGGCTCGATTTCACAGAAAACATGCACAACGATTTACAAATACTCACCCGCCACGCGGTAGAGGCCGTCCGCGAAACGGCTGCTTTTATCCGCGCTGAAACCGGCAAGGTTACGACCGGCCAAATTGAAGAAAAACACCTGAACGGGCTGGTCAGCTACGTCGACCGCACGGCGGAGGAAATGCTGGTGGAACGCCTCGGCAAATTGCTGCCCGAAGCCGTGTTCATCACCGAAGAAGCCACCGTGGAAAACCGCGCCGGCGATCTCCAGTGGATCATCGACCCGCTCGACGGCACGACCAACTTCCTGTACGGCGTACCGCATTTTTCCGTCAGCGTGGGCCTGCGCGCCGGCGACCACATGCAGATCGGCGTGGTGCACCACGTGCCCGCCGACGAATGTTTCTACGCCTGGCGCGACGGCGGCGCCTGGTGCAACGGCGAGGCTATCCGCACCAGCGCGCGCAGCGATATGCGGCAGGCGCTGGTGTCGACGGGATTCCCCTATCACAATTTCAGCCGGGCCCAGGGCTGGTTTGCCGCCCTGCGCCGCTTCATGGAACAGGGCAGGGGCGCGCGGCGCTTCGGGTCGGCAGCGCTCGACCTCGCTTACGTCGCCTGCGGCCGTTTCGACGTCTTTTTTGAATACGGCCTCAATGCCTGGGACGTGGCCGGCGGAGCGTTGCTCGTACACGAAGCCGGTGGCCGGGTGTGCGATTTCAAAGGCGGGAATAATTTTGTGGATGGCGCCGAATTGCTGGCAGCCGCCCCCGGCGTGTTCGACGCGGCTTTCGAGATCATTGAAAAAAGTTTTGAAACGCCCCTGCATTGAGTGATGACGGCCGGGGAAACATATCGCCTGCTGGCAGCCCAAGCGCCCGAGCTGCCGCTGTTTATGCAGCCCTGGTACCTCGACGCCGTGTGCGGCGAGGGCGCCTGGGGCGCGGCCATTGTGCAGCGCGATGGCCGGCCTGTTGCGGCGATGCCCTGGTTTTTGAAAAAAAAGGGCATTTGGAAGTATGTGGCGATGCCCGTACTGGGCAAATTTCACGGTCCCTACCTGCTGCCGGAATATCGCCGACTGGATGAAGAACATCGTATTTACGCCGAATTGATCGAGCAGTTGCCACGGAATCTGGCCGCATTTTCACAGGATTTTCACTACACTGTCACCAACTGGCTGCCCTTTTACTGGCGGGGTTTCCGGCAAACCACGCGGTACTCTTATGTGGTCGATCTGAACCGCGCGGAAGACGACATCTGGCGCGGCATCGACAAAAGTTACCGGCAAAAAATCACCAAAGCCGGGGCGCTGGTGACCGTGACGGAAGAGCGCCCCCTGACGGAATTGTACCGCTTGCTCGAAAAGTCGTTCGACCGGCAGGATTTGTCTGCGCCATACTCGCTCGATTTTTTACAAGGTTTGTACGGCGCGCTCAGCGCTCACCAGGCCTGCCGTTTGTTTTTTGCGGCCGACCAGGGCAATGGCGCCCTGCACTCTGCCGCTTTGCTGGCCTGGGACGCGCAATCGGCGTATTATCTGATCAGCGGCGACGACCCGGCGCTTCGCGCTTCGGGCGCGGCAGTTTTGTTGAAATGGGAAGCCATACTTTATGCCAAAAATGCGCTCCATTTGCCCGTATTCGACTTTGAAGGCAGCATGATACAAGCGCTGGAACGCGGCCGGCGCGACTTCGGGGCTCAGCAACGGCCCTATTTCCGGGTGGAAAAAGAATGGTCGTGGGTGTGGAAATGGAAGCGTCTGTTCAAATCTCCTCGATAACCGACTCTCCCGAACTGTGATCCTCACAGGTCCACTGCCAAACTTCGCGGAACCGGAGTTTGCCTTCGCCGGTCCACTCCGGGTACGAAGTGCACTTTCCGGTCATCAGCTCGCCTTCCCGGTTGATGTGGTGGTATACAAACTCCAGGCGGCCGTCCACGATTTTCCCGACGAGGTGCCCGCGCGTGATTGGTCCGCCCTGATAATCGGCCCAGATCAAATCATCTTGTTGTCCATAAACAAAGACGGTATCGCCCGAAACCTCGCCATTGTCGGTATTGGCGAGCGAGCGAAAGGTTTTGCCGTGCAGAGACAAGGTTTTCATGGGGTAAAATTGAAAAACAGCCGTTGAAAAAACACCATTTTTACCTCGTTTTACACCAAAAAGAAAAGTCGGGGAAGCGGCATCTTTGTCCCCCGTTATTACCTCCAACAAATTCGACACCATGCTTCGCATCGATCCGACGCAAATCCCGACCAAAGACCTTCACCAGTTTATCCTCGGCGCTGTGGCGCCCCGCCCCATTGCTTTTGCCAGCACCCTGAGCGCCGACGGCATACCCAATCTGGCGCCGTACAGTTTTTTCAACGCATTCAGCAGCAATCCGCCCATCCTGATCTTCTCCTCCAACCGGCGTGTGGCCAACAACACGACCAAAGACACGCTCAAAAACGTGGAAGACACGGGAGAGGTGGTCATCAACGTCGTCTCGCACAGCATCGTTCGGCAAGCCGCGCTGACGAGTGTGGAATACGGTCCGGAGATCGATGAATTTGTAAAAGCGGGCCTCACGCCTTTGCCTTCCGAAATGGTCAAACCTTTTCGCGTCGCCGAAAGTCCGGTGCATATGGAGTGCAAGGTGGAGCAAATCCTGCCTTTGGGCGACAAAGGTGGCGCCGGCAACCTCATCATTTGCCGCATTGTGCTTATGCACATTGCCGAGGAGGTTTTGACCGACAAGGGCCGCATCGATCCGCACAAGATCGACCTGATGGCCCGCATGGGGCGTTTTTACTATGCCCGCGCCAGCGGCAGCGCGATTTATGAGATCGTGCAGGAAGTCAACGCTTTCGGCGTCGGTTTCGACGGCTTGCCCGCCGGGATACGCCACAGCACGGTACTCACGGGCAATCAACTGGCGCAAATCGCCGCGCTCACGGAATTACCTGGTTCGGAAGAAACGGCCGCACTATTGGCCGAAGATGCCCGCGCCCGCGAGTGCCTGGCGGCGGCTAATCCGAAGGAAGCCTTGCACCGGTATGCTCAGGAGGCCCTGGAGCGCGGCGACGTTGAGTTGGGCGCGCGGCTGGCCATGCTGGGAGAACAGGGCGGATAACCTGATTATTCATACTCCTCGTCGGTAGAATCGCTGGGCGGGAAAAGGATGTTTTCGTCGCCCTCGCGCAGGGAATCGAGCGGTGTTACTTCGAAGCTTTCGACCGTAAAAACCAGCCATTTGCCCTTGATTTTTTTGAGCACGAGGGTGTCGGGGATTTTTTCGCCAACTTCATCTTCGATAAAAAAACTGCAAACGGCGGAATCGCCCTGCACGGCGCAATGGAGCTGCAGGAGTTCGGTCGTTTCGGCCGGCATGGAATCGACATGCGGGAAGGAATGCAGGTAGTCCACAAATTCGAGCGCATTGCCGGCGCTGAGCAGGCGGGCTTCGTCGAAGCGGTTTTGATCGAGCAGGCCTTGCCACTGCCGGAGCACCGCTTCGGGCGCATTGCCGGCCCCGGTCTCGTCGGGCTGGCAGGAGGAAAATAACAACAACAAGGCGGCGCAGAGCGCGAGTGGTCTCATAGTTCGTTTTGCTGATGATTAGGCTGCCAAACATACGGCAAAAAGTATTTGATAATTTTTTTTCGCAGAAGCTTGGCGAATCAAAAACAAGGCCCTTAAATTTGCGGCCGCTTTTGTAGCAAAGCGAAGAATTGGGGCGCATAGCTCAGCCGGTTCAGAGCACCTGCCTTACAAGCAGGGGGTCGGAGGTTCGAATCCTTCTGCGCCCACCCACGAAAAAGGGTTACGTCAAAAACGTGACCCTTTTTTCATTTTCGCGCCTGTGCTTTGTGGTAAACCAATTGACAAGACG
The DNA here is from genome assembly GCA_016787345.1 of Saprospiraceae bacterium. Lineage (GTDB taxonomy): Bacteria > Bacteroidota > Bacteroidia > Chitinophagales > Saprospiraceae > M3007. Next base: position 14,786 of record JAEUUU010000056.1, read on the forward strand.
GCCGTTACAAGGGTATTGACCACCCAGACAAGCATTCTTTATGAACAAATCCACCCTCATTTTTCTGCTTATCGCCCTGTTGGCCGGCGCCTATTGGTACTGGTCGCGCCGGCCCAGCTTGTCTACCGGCGACCCTGCGCTCGATTTCAGCGTGCAACTGGCCGACGGCCGCAATGTGCGTTTGTCGGACCTGAAAGGCCAATACGTCCTGTTGCAGTTTTGGGGCAGCTGGTGCGGTCCCTGTCGCGCCGAAAACCCGCATCTGGTGGAGTTGTACCACAAATACCACGACAAAGGCTTCGAGATATTCAGCATCGGCCTCGAACGCGATCAGCGCAGCTGGCAGCGCGCTATCCAGCAGGATGAAATGATCTGGCCTTACCACACGGTCGGGGTCTCCGACTTCGACCACCCGGTCGCCAAACAATACAACGTCAAGTCCATCCCCATGACCTTCCTGATCAACCGCGAAGGCAAGGTGGTAGCCGTCGATCTGTCGCCCAAAGTCATGGACAAAATGCTCGGCGAAGCCCTGGGCGGATCGTGACAAATTGACGCACACAGCCTCGGGGCACAAAAATTGTAGCAATGCCGCACTTCCCCCTCCCTTCGAGGCAGGAAAGGATCATTTTCCAATGAAAAACCCGTTTAAAAAGATATTTCCTATGGCGGATCAACAACCCACTGCCCCGCTGACCGAAGAACCCGTAACCGGGGCCGAACAGCCCGAAAACCCGACCGAAGTGGCCGAAAACGAAGCAGAAACCCCGCAGCCCGACCCGCGCATCGCCGAACTGGAGCAACAACTCGAAGAGGCGCGCAACAAATACCTCTACCTGTTCTCCGACTTCGAAAACGCCAAGCGCCATGCCGCGCGCGAACGTATGGAACTGATCCAGACAGCCGGTCGTGACATTATGACAGCGCTCCTGCCGGTTCTGGACGATTTTGACAGGGCGGCCAAAAACGGCGGCCTCAACGAGGGCATGACCCTGATCCACCACAAACTCGTTCAAACCCTGAAAAACCGCGGCCTCGCCGTTATCGATCTCAAACCCGGCGACGATTTCAATGCCGACCAGCAGGAAGCCGTGGCGGAAATCCCCGCGGCCAGCGATGAACTGAAAGGCAAAATCGTCGACATCCTCGAACCCGGCTACCTCCTCGGCGAACGAATTATTCGGTTTGCGAAGGTGGTGGTGGGTAAATAAGAAATCTACACTGCTCCATGGCATCCAAACGCGATTATTACGAGGTGCTCGGTGTTGCCAAAAACGCCAGTGCCGACGACATAAAGAAGGCCTACCGCAAAAAGGCAATCGAGTTTCACCCGGACAAAAACCCGGGCGACAAAGCGGCTGAAGAAAAATTCAAGGAAGCCGCCGAAGCCTACGAGGTGCTGAGCGACGCCGACAAACGCGCGCGCTACGACCGCTACGGCCACGCCGGTCTCGACGGCATGGGCGGAGGGGGCGGCTATGGCGCCGGCATGGACATGGAGGAAATCCTGCGCCGTTTCGGCGGCATGTTCGGCGACGACGACATTTTCGGCTCCTTTTTCGGCGGCGGGGGCGGCGGTTTTCGCAGCCGCCAACCGCGCGGCGAACGCGGCTCCAACCTGCGCGTCCGCATCAAAATGACCCTCGAAGAGATCGCTACCGGCGTGCACAAGAAGATAAAAGTGCGCAAACAGGTCGCCTGCAACACCTGCCACGGCTCCGGCGCCCGCGACAGTGCCGGTGTAGAAACCTGCTCCACCTGCCGGGGCTCGGGCATGGTCAACCGCATCACCCAGACGCCCTTCGGGCACATGCAGACGGCCACCACCTGCCCCACCTGCAGCGGTTCGGGCCAGACGATCAAATCGCCCTGCAACGTCTGCAAGGGCGACGGCCGCGTGTTCGGAGAAGAAACCATTGAGGTCGATATTCCGGCCGGCGTACACGAAGGCATTCAACTTTCCATGTCGGGCAAAGGCAACTCCGGCGCCAAGGGCGGCCCGGCGGGCGACCTCCTCATTACCATCGAGGAAATGCCGCACGAGGAATTCAGCCGCGAAGGCAACAACGTGGTGTACGAACTGTTTGTCAACATCGCCGACGCTGCCCTGGGCGCCCAACTCGAAGTGCCCACGCTCGACGGCCGCGCGCGGATCAAAATACCGGCCGGCACCCAGTCGGGCAAAATTTTCCGGCTGCGCGACAAAGGCCTGCCCGAACTGCAATCGCGGCATCGGGGCGACCAACTCATCCACGTCAACGTCTGGACGCCCAAACACCTCAACGACGAAGAACGCCGCCTCATCGAAAAACTGCGCGATATGCCCAATTTCAAACCCTCGGCGGGCAAGGAAGACCGCGGCTTCTTCGACAAAATCCGGGATGCTTTTAACAGTTGACGAAAATGTTTGTCTTCCTGTGACGCATTCACAAGGGTTGTCTTGACCTCAGACGGTCGTACTTTTCTGCACACGAATTCTCTTGATTCTGTCACCGGGAAAACACCCACTTTTTGTCCGGTTTTCCTTCCAATATCACAGTAAAGCGCTTAATACCATCACTTAATTCAAACTTGATATCGCCTTCCGCATAACTTTTGGAATCAACCAAAGTGTTCAGGTAGTTGGCCGGGGCAAGCGGGCCGGGAAGCTCGTCGGCCACGAGCCGAAAATTTTCTGTCTCCAGAAGTGCATTGATGATCCCCTTGAAGTTGAGTCCAACCGTCAGTGTGATCAGGCTTTTCCCTCCTCCTGTGCTTTCAACAGACGTTTTTACGACAGAATACACCCTTTCGTACTGAAAATCGCCGGGCGCAAACGTAATTGGCTGGGCCTGGGAAACATCCAGTTGACGGGGCGCAGCAGTTTGCTGTAGCGATTCGTGGCCTGAAGGCGCCCGCCGGTTGTCGCTTGTATTCAGCGCCGTTTCGGGGCTGGCGATGTTGTTGGAAGGTTTGAGCAACAAATACGTCAGAAAGAGTATCACTAAAACGGCGACGACGCCTGCAGCGACCAAAATCACGGTTAGGTTCGAATGGCGTTTCGCCGGCAAAGGCGTCGGGGGAGTTGCGGACGGGTTGCCCGAGGCGATCTCGATCAATTCAAGCAGGTTTTTACGCAAACGGGACATTTCTGTGTTGGCCTGTTCGGCCGTCAATACGCCGTTGCGTTCCTGTGCACGCAGGTTGTTCCACCGGCTCTCCAGTAGTACCAGATCACTATAAATACCCTGCTGGTTTTTCAAGGCAAAAATGAGTTCATCCACCTGATTGTTGGCGAGGAGCTGGAGCAGGGTTTGCTTGTCCATGAATTTGTTTTTTACTGTCTTTGGAAAGGGTTCACATTTCCCGGCTCAGAAAACCGGGTCTGTTCTTTGAAAAATCGGAAACGAAAAGTAGAGAGGTAATTTGTATTTTTTAACTTATAAATCCCTTCATATTTGTGCCGAAGCGCCTACAAAGATATTCTCCTCAACGACGAAGAACGCCGCCTCATCGAAAAACTGCGCGATATGCCCAATTTCAAACCCTCGGCGGGCAAGGAAGACCGCGGCTTCTTCGACAAAATCCGGGATGCTTTTAACAGTTGAAGAAAATAGCGTTTCGGGGCGGATAAATTTTTGCAGGGCATTTGCCGTTTCGGCAAAACGAACCTATCTTTGCACCCGCTTTTGCAGAAAAGCAATTTTTGTCTCTACAACGGCCACGTGGCGGAATTGGTAGACGCGCTACTTTGAGGGGGTAGTGTCCTTACGGATGTGCTGGTTCGACTCCAGTCGTGGTCACAACACAAAAGCCCGGTCAGCATTGCTGGCCGGGCTTTTTTTATTGCTCCCTGCTTGTTTCCCTTTTATTTGCGCAATTGGTTGAGTTGATCGGATGCTTTCAACAACTTCAGCACGGCAATGCGGTACGAATACACCTGCTGGCCGTAGCTGGTTTCCGCTTCTGCCAGGGCGGTTTGGGCATTGAGCACGTCGCTGAGGGGCGCTGTGCCCTCGCGGTAGGGCAGGCTGACGGTTTCGCTGATTTCGCGGGCCAGCCGGACGTTTTCTTCGGTCGTTTGCAGGGCGTACAAACTGTTGCGCAACTGGTCGCGGGCCTGCCGGAATTCAAGTTCCTTTGCCGCGGTGAGTTGCCGGCGGTCTTCTTCGAGTTTTTGATTGTCGAGGCGCAGCAGGCCGATCTGGTTGCGGCGTTTGAACCCGTCGAACACCGGTATTTTCAAGCGCAGGCCGAGGGCGGCCATACCGTACCAACGGTTACCCTGGGCGAGGAAATTGGCGTCGTCGCGCCAGGTTTGGAAGCCCAGGTTGGCGTAGCCGCTCAGGGAGGGGTAGCCTTCGGCGCGCAGGCTGTTGATGCGGATGCGGTTGAGCTCGATGTTGTGGAGCAGCAAGCGGTGTTCGGTGACGTTTTCCGGGGCGATGGCCATGTTCAGCCATTGTGCGGAGTCGGCGCCGGGTGCATCGAGTTCTTCCAGCACGGGGTCGAACGGCGCGTCGTAGGGCACGCCGCAGATAAACTGCAGGGTTTGGCGCAGGGCGGCGATTCCGGTAAGCAGGTTTTGTTTCTGGTTGTTCAGGTTGTTTTTGGCCACGCGCAGACGCTTAACATCGGTGGGCACGGCGTAATCGTTGGCCACCTGGAGTTGAAGCATACGTTCCAGTTCGTTGATTTTGTACAAGTTGGCGTCGACGGTGCGCAGCGCTTCTTCGGCCTGCAGCAACTGGTAAAAGATGCTAGCCGTCTGGAAAATGATGTCTTCCTCGGCTTTTTCGATCAAGAGGTCGTACAACGAACGCGACACATTGGTGGCGGGCACCGCGCGGCGGCCGGCTTCGCTGTAAATCATCTGATCGACGGTGACTGCGCCGCCGAGTTGCCAGGGGCGTCCGAATTGCACGGGCACGAAGGAGCCGTCGGTGCGGCCCACGATATCGCCGGGCATGAGCTGGGTCGGCAGCACGGGAATTGCGTCGAAATTGACGCCGGCATTCACCTGCGGGTAGGCGGCGCTGCGGCCTTCGCGCAGCCGCATTTCGAATCCTTCCCGGTCGATTTTAGCTTTGCGCAACTGGGCGCTGTTGTTGAGCGCCAGGTCGAGAGCCTCCGCCAGTGTGACGGGGTGGGTGCCGTTTTGGGCCGAAAGGCGGGTGAACAGCACACAACACAGCAGAAAGTAAACGTATTTCATGCGGCAAAGGTCGTGATTTGCCGGCATTTTGCAGCGCTTTGGCGCTATCGCATCAGCAGGACATCGCCTTGGTAAATTTCTTCCCGCCCGTCGGTAAACAGCACGACCGCATGCCAGACGTACACCCCCGGCGGCCCCGTTTCGCCGTTCACTTCACCCAGCCAGCCCTGCGCCGGATCGTTGAGCGGCAACTCGCGTTGTTCATAAATCAGTTTGCCAAAACGGTCGAACACCTGGAACACCGCAATGTGGCGAATACCAGCGCCACCAAACAGCGTAAATCCTCGATTTTCAGGTATTTGTCCTTCGGGGGCAAAAACATTGGGCGCATAGATGTCCCGGTGGCGGCCCACGGTCACCGTCAGTTCTTCGAGGGCTTTGCAGCCATTGAGATCGATGGCCGTTAGTTGGTAATGCGTGGTGAAAATCGGGAAGAGCACCGCCGCTTCGGGGTTGGACGCCAGTACGGTGGCCGAAGGCGTCCAGAGCACGGTGTCGAGCGGTTTGTCGGCGCTCAACGTAAGCAAAAGGCTGTCACCCGTAAGCAAAGTTGTGTCGGGCCCGGCATTGAAGGTAAATTGAAAACCCAGGGGCAAAATGACGGCGTCCGTAACCCGGCAGCCGTTGGCATCTTCCACGGTGAGAAAATGCTGTCCCGGCGGCACATTGGCCCAGGAGGTCTGGGTGTCAAAAAGACCGGCATCGAGGCGGGTGAGAAAAGGCGGAACACCGCCCTGGATATCGAGCAGGTTGATTGCCCCGGTATTTTCGCCGAAACATTTTTCGCCGATGGCTTCCACGGCCGTTTGCAGGGGAGGCGGCGCTTCGAGCGTGGCCGACAGTTCGATGGTGCAGCCCCGTGAGTCGGTCACGGTCAGGCTGTAAGGCCCTGCGCTCAGGCTGTCGGCAACAGGGCTGTTTTCGGTATTGCCCGACCAGTTGTAAGTATAAAAGGGCGTGCCACCCGACACCTGGGCCTGCAGTTCGCCGTCGGCGCTGTTGGCACAGGAAACGTCATATTGGTTAAAATTGCCGGCTATGGCCAGGCTGCCTTCCAGCGCCGAGGGCTCTCCGATAATGGCGTAAAGCACGGTGTCGCGGCCCTGGTTGTCGACCACCGTAACGCGATAGGCGCCGGGACTCAGGTCGGCAACCGCTGCGACGGGCGAGCCGCTGCTGAGTACGCCACTGCCCGAGGGGGCATTGGGCAGCCGAACCCACTGATAGGTGGCAGGAGCCGTGCCATCGATCAGGCCGATTTGCAGTGCGCCATCGGTAAAACCGAAACACGACACATCCGTGGCGCTCATATTCGCCAGGCGGAAAGGCTGTGCACGGAGCAGGGTAGGCAGCAAAAGAAGACCGATAAATACAAGTCTCATGTCAGTTTTCAACCGAGGTTTGGAAGCGGAGGCGGATTATTCCCAGACACGTTGTTTGCGGTACGCCACCCCCCGAAAAAAGGCGACCGGCGATCCGTCCTGTTTGCAAACGGTGATGGTATAATTGGAAATGCTGTTGCCCAGGTGGTCTTCCCGGGCGGTAGCGGTCAGTATGTCGCCCGCGACAACCGGCGCTATGTGTTCGATACTGCAATGGATCGAAACCGACTGCCGGCCGTGCGAATTGCAGGCAAAAGCGAAAGTACTGTCGGCCAGTGAAAAAGTGATGCCGCCGTGGGCTACGCCGAATCCGTTCAGCATGTCAGGCCGCACGGTCATTTTCAGGGAGCAGGCGCCTGTTTCGACCGACACCAGTTCCATGCCCATCCAGCGGCTGAACGGATCGTTGTCGAACATTTTATGGAAGATATCCAGCGGCGTCATATGGTTTGGGGGATACGTCAGAAGAACGTTTTGCCCTCGGCAGCCATGCGGCGCAGCAGCGGACTGCAGCGGTAGCGGGGGTCGAGATAGACATTGTGCAGGGCGTCGAGGGTATCAACCACTTGCCGGATCCCGATCTCATCGGCCCAGCGCAGCAAACCTTTGGGGTAGTTGACGCCCTGGGTCATGGCCAGTTCGATATCATCGCGGCTGGCGATGCGCAAATTGGCCGCTTCTGCCGCTTCATTGATCAGCATGACGAGGATACGCTGCAGGATGGTGCGGCCCAATGTTTCGTCGCGCAGGGGTTCCGGCTGAACAGCCCCCTCGGTATAATCGTAAAACCCGCGGCCCGATTTTCGGCCAAAGTAATGAGCGTCCATCAGGCGTTTCTGGATGAGCGAGGGTTTGTAACGGGGGTCGTAGTAAAAAGCGGTAAACACCTGTTCGGTAACCGTGTAATTGATGTCGTTGCCGATGAAGTCCATCAGTTCGAAGGGCCCCATGCGGAAACCGCCGAGTTCGCGCATGGCCCAGTCGACCGTGGCCGGATCGGCGATGCCTTCTTCGAGGATACGCAGCGCCTCGCCGTAATAAGGCCGCGCGACGCGGTTGACGATAAAGCCCGGGGTATCCTGCGCCAGCACCGTGGTTTTCCCCCAGCTGTCGATCAGGGCGCGGGCCTGTTCGATATATTTCTGATGGGTTTGTATCGCGGGAATGATCTCCACCAGGCGCATCAACGGCGCGGGATTGAAAAAATGGATGCCGAGAATACGCTCGGGGTGTTTGAGCGGGGCGCCCATGGCCGAAATGGACAGAGAAGAGGTGTTGCTGGCGATGATCGTATCATTACCCAGAATAGCTTCCAGACTTTTAAATGCGATCTGTTTGGGCTCCACATCCTCCACGATAGCCTCGATCACCAGCGAGCAGTCTTTGAAATCGCTCATGTGATCGGTGTAACGGATACGGCTGTACAGCGAATAGGCGTCGGCGTCGGATATTTTTCCTTTGTCGACCAGAGTTTTGAGGCAAGCCTGAATGTTTTTTCCGGATTTGGACAGCGCGGGGGTGAGGTTGTCGCAAACGATCACGTTGTGGCCGTGTGCGGCAGCTACCTGGGCGATTCCACTGCCCATGGCGCCGGCGCCGAGAATACCAATTGTGTCCATTGTCGGGTGGTGCGGTTGTTCTTGTGCCCGCTTTTAGCGGGAAATGGCAAAGGTAGAAAAGCGCCTGTTTATGGCGCCGGATTTAACGAAGTTCCTTGTAGACGCCGGCAGGAGCCAAGGTCACAAGCCTGCATAAGCCCGGCACATCAGGCAACATTCTGTTTTGTTTTCGCCTTTGTTCCAACAACGCGTTTTGAATTGTCATTTTTTTTACCAAACCTTTCCGCGTAAAAATCAGCCTTCGAGACGTGCCTGTTTCCACTATTAGAAAAAAATCCGTCACCGGCGTCACTGCGCTGGAAGCGCCCTCTTCCGCCGTTCGGATTTTGGGTATCGACCCCGGCACGAACGTATTGGGGTTTGCGGTGCTGGATGCCGACAAGCGCAGCGGGATGTCGGTTGTGGAGATTGGCGTGATTACATTTAAACACGTCGGGGAAGAACAAACCGTCAAACTGCGCTATATCTTTGAGCAGGTGCAGGATTTGATCCGGCAATACCGGCCCTCGGAAATGTCGATCGAAGCGCCATTTTTTGGCAAAAACGTACAATCGATGCTCAAACTCGGCCGGGCGCAAGGCGTTGCCATCGCCGCGGGCATGGTCAATGGCCTGACGATCACGGAATACATGCCCAAAAAAATCAAACGCGCGATCACCGGCAACGGCAACGCTTCCAAGGAGCAGGTGGCCGGCATGTTGGAAAACATTCTGAAACAAAAGTTTCAGGAAAAATATTTTGACGCCACGGATGCGCTGGCTGCCGCCGTGTGTCACTGGTTTCAATCGACAGGCCCGGCAAAAGGGCAAAAAACGTATAGCGGCTGGGGCGCATTTGTAAAAGACAACCCCGGCAAACTGTCCAAATAGCCATACCGCCCCGGCAGCGAATGTTGCCCGCCCCACATCTTCATCACGACACGCGCTCAGGTTGCTAATCCTGCCATTCATTTCGTCGCCCCTCGCGCCAACTACCACATAAATGGTATTCTGCCAATATCGGCATTTTTTATACCAGGGAAAAAGGTAAATCCGTAGGTGTGGCACATAGTTTGCCGCCCGATTACCCCTGGAAATAATACCCCGGATTCTTCCCGCACGTGATTCACTGACCATCACATCCATTTAAATCACCAATTGTTTATGCGTAAACTGCTATTCCTCGTGTTCTTGTTGTCGGCTTCCCTGCTGACGACGGTTGCTTCCGCACAGGGCCTGTTCTCCTGTACCAGCGGCGGCTCCATTCCACCCCCCGGCGCGATTATTTGCGCCAACTCCTGCATCTACTGCAACATCGACGGCCTGGAAGACGAAAACAATCTTTTCCTGCCTTCACCGATTGATTTCCCTTGTTTAGGCACCATTTCACTGGAAAATCCGCGTTGGTACGGCTTCATTGCCGGCACGACCAATATTACTTTTCAAATCAACTACCTCTCGTGCAACGGTACGTCCGGCTTGCAGGGTGCAATCGTCGACGGCTGTACCAATACCGTCGTTTGCAACCCGGTTGGCACCAGTCCGGCGCCCAACTCTATGCAATTGGAGGCTACTGGCCTGACGGTCGGCAAAGCCTATCAGTTGCTGATCGACGGTATCAACGGCACTGTTTGCGAATACCGGATTTCCGTGGTAAGCGGCTCTGCCTCCCCGCAGCCGCTGGGCGCCCTGGGGGCTATTCAAGGCCAGCAGCAGCTCTGCCCGAATGCCACTGTGGAGTTTTCCGTGAACCCCGTGGACAATGCCGCGGTGTATACCTGGACGGCCCCTCCCGGCGCTTCCATCAACGGCGGCGGCAACGTCGCTACCCTGCCCGGCCCGATTGCCGGCGCTTCGGTCAATATCAAGTTTGGAAATACGGGCGGCAACATCTGCGTGTCGGCGTCCAATATCTGCAGCCCGGCGGCATCTACCTGCCTCCCGGTGAGCATCACGCCGCTGCCGATCAATAACCTTCCGGACCTGACCGTTTGTTTCGAAAGTTCTCCTTACGAATGGGATCAGGAGCCGTTTACCCAGGTCTTTGCACCGGGAACTTATACGCTCACTTCCACTCCTTACACCTCCTATCTGGGCTGCGACAGTATTGTACGTCAGAAAGTGACCATTTTGCCGCAAAAACTGACCAATCTGGGCGCTGAATACATTTGCGAAGGCGAGTGCTACTACGTCGGTCCCTACGAGTATTGCAATCCCGGTAATTACACCGAAGTCATCACGGCCGAAAACGGCTGCGACAGTACCGTGAAATTTACCCTGGTTAAGATACCCGTCAAAGCGGTTATTCAACAACCCGATACTATCACCTGCGCTATTCCCTCCGTGCCGCTGTCGGGTCAGGGATCGACCACCGGTTCATCCGTATTTTACACATGGCTCAACCCCTCGGGCGTCGTCATCAGCACAGCCATCAATGCCACCGCAACCGCGCCGGGAACATACAGCCTGATCGTGCGGAACAGTGCGGGCGGCGTACTTTGCTACGATACAGCGACTGTTTTTGTGCCCGGTGAAACCACCGTGCCACTCGCCGACGCCGGCCCCAACCTGACCCTGACCTGCTCGGTCACGCAATTGCAATTGCAGGGTACGGGTTCGATGGGCACGCAGTACTCTTACCTCTGGACGGCCTCCAACGGCGGCAATATCGTATCCGGCTCCACCACGCTTACCCCTACGGTAAATGCCACCGGCACCTACAAACTTCGCGTCACCAACAACCTCAACGGCTGCACCGCCGTATCGCTGACCGTGATCAATGCCCAAACCCAGTCGCCTAATGTGGGCGTGACAGGCGGAACGGTGTCGTGCAACGTGCCGAACATCTCCCTGGGTTCGTCGACCACGGCTGGCAACCCGACCTATGCCTGGACCGGCCCCAACAACTTTACCTCCTCGGCGCCCAACCCGACTGTCGGCGCGCCGGGCAACTATACCCTCGTCGTTACCGATGGCAATACCGGCTGTACCAACTCGGCTACCGCCGTCGTATCCGGCAATACCACACCGCCCGGCGCTACCGCTACCGGCGGCACGCTGAACTGCCTGGTCAGCAGCGTCCAACTCCAGGGCGCTACCGGCGGTTCTAATGTCAGCTGGCAATGGACCGGCCCGAACAGTTTCAGTTCGGCTTTGCAGAACCCCACGGTAAATGAAGACGGTACCTACCAACTCGTCGTCACCGGCAGCAACGGTTGCACCAGTTCGGCAACTACCCTGGTCAATCTCGATCAGACGGCGCCCGGCGCCGCGCTTGCGCCTTCAGGCAACCTCAATTGCAACAATGCCTCGGTTACGCTGGTCTCCACCAGCACGGCCAATCCCAATGTGCTCACGCACGTCTGGACCCTGCCCGACAACAGCACCAGCAACACCGGCGCCGACGCTTTCCTGTCGGTCAATCAGCCCGGCTCGTACAGCGTGCTGGTGACCAACAGCGTCAACGGCTGTACCAGCACAGCCACGGCCACGGTGACCCAGTTTGCCCCGGTTACAGCCAATATCGACGGCGTGCAAAACGTCACCTGCTTCGGCCTGGCCAATGGCGGACTTGTCGCCAGCGGCAGCGGTGGTAACGGAAGTTATGAATTTGACTGGAGTGCCGGCGGCGTTACTTCCGCCATCAGCGGCCTGGCTGCAGGTAGTTATACCCTGACGGTGACCGACTCCGACGGTTGCTCGGGCACTGTGGCCGCGACCATTACCCAGCCGACGCAACTGACAACCAACGCCAGCGCCACGCCGCAAACCAGCAATGGCGCCGCTGATGGCACGGCTACCGTCAACCCCTCCGGCGGTTCGCCCAACTATTCCATCGAATGGAGCAATGACGAAACGACGGCCACGATTACGGGCCTGTTGCCCGGTTCGTACACCGTCACCGTGACGGACGCCAACCTGTGCACGGTCGTTCAAACAGTCAATGTGAATGCCTACAACTGCGCCATCCAGACGGAATACAACGTCACAAGCGTCAGCTGCTTCGGCGCCAACGACGGCTCGGCCGAGATCTTCATGAGCGGCGGCCAGGAGCCCTACGACTTCAACTGGAGCAACGGCGACTCCACGGCAACCGCCACCGGACTGACGCCCGGACAGTACACGGTAACCATTCTGGATGCGGCCAACTGCCCCACCGAGATCAGCTTTACCGTGTTCGAACCGACCCAACTCAATGCAAATGCCAGTGCCACCGGCACCAGCGGGCCCAATACCAACGACGGTACGGCCACTGCCAACCCGACAGGCGGTTTCACACCTTACAGTTACATCTGGAGCAATGACGAAACCACGCAAAGCATCAGCGGACTGAGCGCCGGAGAATACACCGTCACCGTTTCCGATCCCAATGGCTGCTCGGCAGTTCAGACGGTGACGGTTGATGAAGGCAATTGCGGTTTGTTGACCAATATCCTGCTCAGCAGCCCGAATTGTAATGGCGAAGCCACCGGTTCGGCTACGATCATCCTTACCGGCGGCAGCGAACCCTTCACCTACCTGTGGAGCTCGGGCGCAACCGACGCCACGGCCGGCGACCTTGTAGCCGGCGAGTACTCCGTGACGGTAACGGATGTCAACAACTGCTCCGTGGTAGACGCTGCCACACTCACCGAACCCTCGGCCATCACGATCCTCGACGTAGCGACCACGACCACGCCCTGCCCCGCCATTCCGGAAGGCAGCGCTACCGTGACGGCAGCCGGCGGCACCGGCGACCTCACGATCGAGTGGAACAACGGGCAGGTCGAGTTCACCGCGATCGATCTCACCGCCGGTGTTTATCAGGCAACGCTGACCGATGCCAACGGCTGCACTGCCATCGCTTTTGCCAACGTACAGGCACTGGATTCCGATGCCCCGGCCATCGACGGCGGCATCAGCATCGTCTCGCTCGGCGCAGCCGGTGAAATCACCCTCACCCCGCAAGTACTGCAACTCGACGTCACCGACAATTGCGGCCTCGACTTTATCGTCATCGAACCCAATACCTTCAATTGCGATGACCTCGGCGAACACACGATCGTAATCACCGCCGGCGACGACGCGGGCAATATCGCCAACGACACGATGACCATCACCATCGTCGACGACCTGGCGCCCGTGCTGAACTGCCCGGCCAGTGTGGTCCGTTGCTTTGGCGACAACGTCGTGTCGTACAACGCCCCCACGGCTTCCGACAACTGCCTCGGCTTCGGCGGACAATTCCAGTTTGTCTCCGGCCTGCCCAGCGGCTCGTCTTTCCCGGTCGGCACTACGACCAATATCTTCTCGTACACCGACGCCCAGGGCAACGTGGGCTCCTGCGCTTTTGAAGTCACCGTCCTGACCCAACTCTCGATCGTGATCCAAAACGTCAAAGACGACAACGCGGCCCCCGACAACGGCGCAATCGACATCGACATCAACGGCAGCCTCTCGCCCTACACCTTCCAGTGGTTCCTCGACGCCGCCCCCTTCCCCGATACGACGGAAGACATCAGCGGACTGAGCGCAGGGGTGTACACCGTGATCGTCACCGACGCGCAAGGTTGCTCCATCACCAGCCAGGATATTCCGGTGACCAGCTTCGTGGGCACCGATGCGCCCGACTGGGCCTACGGCCTGAGCCTGCAACCCAACCCGACTTCCGGCCAGGTAGCGCTCGTGCTGCCCGAATCCGTGGTGAATGCCGACACCCGCATCCTCCTGTTCGATGCCACCGGCCGCCGCGTACTCGAGCAGAACAGCACACGCTCGGCGCGTATTGAGATGGATCTCGGCAACCAGCCCGCCGGCTTGTATTCCGTGCTGATCCAGATCGACGGACATACCGTGGCGAAAAAACTGGTCGTCAGCCGTTGATCGCCATTTGACCTTTGAAAAAAGGCTCGTTTGCTGTTGCAAACGGGCCTTTTTTTATGTCAGTCAAAGTTGAAAAAGTATGATCTTGCCCCTATGCAACCCACTATCCTGATCATCGACGACGAAACCGGACTGAGAGAGTTACTTGCCAGAATGATCCGCCTGGAAGGTTTTGAAGTCGTACAAACGGGCGACCTGGCCTCGGCTAAACGTCTCCTAGGCAAACAGTCGATCGAGATCGTACTATGCGATGTCAAATTGCCCGACGGGAACGGCGTTGATTTTGTCGACACGGTTAAAAAAGAATTTCCTTCGATAGAGATTCTGTTGCTCACGGCCTACGGCAACATTCCCGACGGCGTACAGGCTATGCGGCTGGGGGCTTTTGACTACCTTGTAAAAGGCGACGACAACAACAGGATTATCCCGGCGCTGCATAAAATGGTTGATAAAATTCATTTGCAGCGCAAGGTGATGCATCTGGAAAAACAACTCGGCCGTCCGCTGGGCTTCGATCAAATTATTGGACAATCTCCTGCATTCCGGCAAGTGATTGATCTGGCCCAAAAAGTAGCGCCTACCGACACCGCGGTATTGCTGCACGGAGAAACAGGCACCGGAAAAGAAGTATTTGCACAAGCCATTCATCAGGCCAGTCGCCGCGCCGGCCGCGCATTTATCGCCCTGAATTGCAGTGCATTCAGCCATGACTTGCTCGAAAGCGAACTGTTTGGCCACCGCGCCGGCGCATTTACCGGGGCATTAAAAGACAAACCGGGTTTGCTCGACGAAGCGCAGGGAGGCACTTTGTTTCTGGATGAAATCGGGGAAATGCCGTTTGATCTGCAGGCCAAATTGCTGCGTGTGCTGGAAACCGGCGAATACCTGCCCGTCGGCGATACCAAAATCCGGCGGGCCGACATACGCCTGCTTTCGGCGACCAACCGCCCGTTATTGGAAGATGCGGAAGCGGGCCGGTTCAGGGCCGACCTGTATTACCGGCTGGCTGTGTTCCAGATTCATCTGCCCGCCCTCCGCGAACGCCGGCAGGATATTGCCCTGTTGGCCAGACACTTCACGGCCTATTTTTCCGCTAAAATGGGCAAAAAAACGATGGACCTGACGGATGAATTTCTTCATTGCCTGGAAAACTACCCCTGGCGGGGCAATATTCGCGAACTGCGGAACGTGATCGAACGCGCGATCATCCTCAGCAGCGGCGCCCATCTCACGGTTGCGGATCTGCCGGGAGAATTACAGTCCGGAGACGATCGGAGCGGGCCCGAAGTGACTTATTCTCTCGAAACAGCGGAATGCCGGCACATCCAAAAAGTATTGCTCCTCACTGGCGGCAACAAAACCGAGGCGGCGCGTTTGCTGGGGATCGGACTGACCACTCTTTACCGCAAAATCGAGTCTTGCGGCCTTTCATTTTGAAAAGACTTTTTTCATTTTGAAAAGCCCTGCAACGCGGCATTTCTTTCCCTTCTGATTTCAAGTCGCTGACAAACAGCATTTTAAAACAAGCCAATCGCCCCGTGTGCGATCTGGCAGCGGCTTTGCCATATCGAAACCAAACGAATCGATATGCTTTCAACTATCTCTCTTCTGCTTCTGGGGCTGCTCTGCTTCGCCCTGTTCTTCCGATCCATCCATTTTTTTGAAAAAATCTAATGACATGCTTCTCCTGCTGTTCATCTCCATTCTCGTCTTCGCTTACATGGTTTACGTATTGCTGAGGCCGGAAAAGTTCTAAACCGTTTTACACTGAAATTCACTGATAATGAATACTGAAATCCTTTCCATTCTATTGTTTTTCGTGGTCACGGCAGCGTTGTCGTATCCATTGGGCCGATATATCGCCGGCGTATATTCCGGCAGAGGAGGTCTGGTCGACCGGATATTCGGCCCCATAGAGCAAGTGATGTTTCGCCTGTCCGGCATCGATCCCAAACGGGAGATGAACTGGCAGGAGCATCTCAAAGCTTTGCTGACGATCAACATGATTTGGTTTCTCTGGGCCATGTTCGTGCTGCTCAATCAGGGCTGGCTGCCCTGGAACCCTGACGGCAACCCCTCAATGACGCCCGATCTCGCGTTCAATACGGCGATTTCCTTTATCGTCAATTGCAATCTTCAACACTATTCGGGCGAAACCGGCGCCTCGTATTTCTCTCAAATATTCGCGTTGATGTTTCTGCAGTTCGTCAGCGCAGGTACGGGTCTTGCAGCGGGGGCGGTCGTGTTCAACGCCATGCGGCAACGAACGGCCGTCCAACTGGGCAATTTTTACGATTATTTCCTCAAAAGTTGCACCCGCATCCTGTTGCCGATCAGCTTTGTCGCCGCGCTTTTCCTGATCGCCGACGGCGTGCCGATGAATCTTGCGGAAGGCAAAGACACGATTGTGACGCTTCAGGGCGATACGGTGCAAGTGAGCCGCGGACCGGTAGCCGGTTTCGTCGCCATCAAACAGGCCGGCACCAACGGCGGCGGATATTACGGCACCAACTCGGCGCACCCGCTGGAAAACCCGACGGTATGGACCAACCTGCTGGAAAACTTCCTCATCCTCCTCATCCCGATGGCCTTTGTTTTTGCCCTGGGTTTTTACCTGAAAAAACAACGGCTGGCCTGGATGATTTTCGGGGTGATGACGGCTGGTTTCCTGATTATTCTGGGCACGACGGTTTGGTCGGAACTTCGGGGCAACCCGGCCATCGATCAATTAGGGCTTGCCCAAACCTCGGGCAGCATGGAAGGAAAGGAACTTCGGTTCGGCGCCGGGCTTTCGGCCTTGTGGAGCATCAGTACCACGGCGACGTCCAACGGTTCGGTGAATGCCATGCACGACAGTTTCACGCCGCTCGCCGGCGGCATGCAAATGCTCGATATGATGATCAATTCGCTGTACGGCGGCGTTGGCGTCGGTTTTCTCAATTTTTATGTGTTCATCATTCTGGCCACCTTCATCGGCGGGCTCATGGTCGGGCGAACACCGGAACTGCTGGGCAAAAAAGTGGAGGCCAGAGAGATGAAAATTGCCATGCTGGTGGCGCTGCTCCATCCTTTTCTGATCCTGTTGGGTACTGCTATTGCCGCTTTTTACACAGCACAGGGGCACCCGATGGCAGCCAACTGGCTCAACAACCCCGGTTTTCACGGCTTTTCTGAAATGCTGTATGAGTTTACCTCCGCTTCGGCCAACAACGGTTCGGGGTTTGAAGGGCTGGGCGACAACAACACGTTCTGGAATATTTCTACCGGACTCGTTCTGATCCTTTCTCGGTACCTGCCGATCATCGGGCCGGTGGCGATAGCCGGCTTGCTGGCCGAAAAAAAATACATCCCGGAAAGCGCCGGCACGTTGCGGCCCGATTCGGCCACTTTCGGCACACTGGTTTTTGCCGTCATCGTCATCATCGCGGCCCTGTCGTTTTTTCCTGCTTTGACGCTCGGCCCCATCGCTGAATTTCTTTCCCTCTGAAACCGCCCATTCAACCCGGACTTTCAATTTTTCGCATCATGAAACATAAAAAATCCACCCCGCTATTTGCGCCCGAATTAGTCAGAGAAGCTGTGCGGGAAGCATTAATAAAACTCGACCCGCGGCGCATGTGGCGCAACCCGGTGATGTTCACCGTAGAAATTGGCACCTTCGTCATGCTGGCCGTCTGTATCCTGATTCTCGCAGGCGATACGACACAAGGTTCGTTCGGATATAATTTCAGCATTTTTGTCTTGCTGTTCCTGACCCTTGTTTTTGCCAATTTCGCAGAAAGCCTTGCCGAAGCCCGCGGAAAAGCGCAGGCGGCGAGCCTTCGGAAAACCCGGGAGGAAACACCTGCCAAGGTAATTATGGACGAAATGGGCAGTTATGCCCTCCGCTCGTCGAATGAGTTGAAAAAAGGCGACCGCTTCGTCTGCGAAACCGGCGATTTGATCCCCGCCGACGGCGAAATTATCGAAGGCATCGCCACGATCGATGAAAGCGCAATCACGGGAGAATCGGCGCCGGTCATCCGCGAAGCCGGGGGCGATAAATCATCGGTGACCGGCGGTACGAAAGTGCTGAGCGACCGGATCGTGGTGGAAGTAACCACCCTGCCCGGCGAGAGTTTTCTCGACAAAATGATCGCCCTCGTGGAAGGCGCCAGCCGGCAAAAAACGCCCAACGAAATCGCCCTGAATATTCTGCTGGCCGGATTCACCCTGGTCTTTATCATCGTCTGTACCACTTTGCCGGCTTTTGCCCAATACGCAAGTACCCCGGTGACTATTGCTGCCCTGATCTCCTTGTTCGTTTGCCTGATTCCCACGACAATCGGCGGGTTGCTTTCGGCCATCGGGATAGCCGGCATGGACCGCGCCCTGAGGGCCAATGTGATCGCCAAATCCGGCAAGGCCGTCGAGACGGCCGGCGACGTTGATACCCTCTTGCTCGACAAGACCGGCACCATCACAATCGGCAACCGCAAAGCGACTCATTTTTACGCCGCGCCCGGGGTGGAGCAGGCCGAACTGATCAGGGCGGCAGCCATTGGTTCGATGGCCGACGAAACGCCGGAAGGCAAATCGATTGTCGAATTGGCCCGGCAGTTCCAGTTCAACCCGGCAGCCATCAACCTTGAAGAAGCCCGATTTGTCAAATTCACCGCGGAAACACGTTCCTCCGGCGTGGATTTGTCCAATGGCGTCCGTATCCGGAAAGGCGCTTTTGACGCGATCAAAAATATTGTGGAAAAAGCCGGTTGTCAGTTCCCTGAAGAGGTCGCCGTTGAAGTCAAAGGCATCGCGGCCAACGGCGGTACGCCACTGGTCGTGATCGAGAACGAACGCGTGATGGGCTCGATAGAGTTGCAGGACATTATCAAGCCGGGTATCCGCGAGCGCTTCGAACGACTGCGGAAAATGGGGGTAAAAACGGTCATGGTGACCGGCGACAACCCGCTGACCGCCAGGTTCATCGCAGAACAGGCGGGCGTCGACGATTTTATCGCCGAAGCCAAACCGGAAGACAAAATGGCGTACATCCGCGCCGAACAGGGGCAGGGCAAACTGGTGGCCATGATGGGCGACGGCACCAACGACGCTCCCGCGCTCGCCCAGGCCGACGTCGGCGTGGCCATGAACTCGGGTACCGCCGCCGCCAAGGAGGCCGGCAACATGGTCGATCTCGACAATGACCCGACCAAACTGATCGAGGTCGTCGAAATCGGCAAACAATTGCTGATGACGCGCGGCACCCTGACGACTTTTTCCATCGCCAACGACGTTGCGAAGTATTTTGCCATTGTGCCCGCCTTGTTTGCCGCCGGTATTCCCGCCCTCGATACCCTGAACATCATGCGGCTCAGTAGTCCGGAAAGCGCCATTTTATCGGCAGTAATCTTCAACGCGATCATCATTCCATTGCTGGTCCCCCTGGCTTTGCGCGGCGTGTCCTACCGGCCCATCGGCGCCAGCGCTTTGTTGCGCCGCAACCTGCTGGTATACGGCCTGGGCGGTGTCGTGGCGCCGTTTGTCGGAATCAAGATGATCGATTTAGTCGTCGGAATATTTCTTTGATATTCAATTTATTAAACCTAATTTAATGCTCACAATCATGACGTCTCATATTTCTCCTGCCATACGGCTGACGCTTTTGTCGCTGGTGTTTTTTTCGGGTCTTTATACCCTGGCGGTGTGGGGCGCGGCACAATTGCTGCCGCATCGTGGAATGGCCGAACGGGTTGGGTACAACGGACAAAACGGGTACGCCAACGTCGGCCAAACCTTTACCGACGATCATTATTTCTGGTCGCGCCCTTCGGCCGTCGCATACAATGCCGCGGGCTCCGGCGGCTCCAACAAGGGGCCCGGCAATCCTGATTACCTGGCTGCCGTACAGGCGCGGGTCGATACTTTTCTGGCGCATCATCCCGGTGTGCGTCGCGAGCAAATACCGGCCGATATGGTGACGGCCTCGGGATCGGGACTTGATCCGCACTTGTCGCCAGAGGCCGCCTATTTGCAGGTTGCCCGCGTGGCGCAGGTGCGCGGGCTGGATACCGGCAAGGTGGCCAAATTGGTACAAACCCACACGCAACAAGCCTGGCTGGGCGTATTCGGCCGGCCGCGCGTCAATGTGCTGTTGCTCAATATCGAGCTCGACCAGCTCAAATAACCCCCTTCCATCCCGGCTTAGGCCATTGTTCCCATACTTTTGATCAAAATTCAATTTTACCATGAAAAATATACTGCTGCTTATTTTCCTGACGGGCCCTTTGGTCCTGTCGGCTCAAACGGATACCTCGGCCCTGAACTTCAGTTTCAGCGGCTACGCAGAGCCCTACTACGGCTACGATTTCGGACAGCCGGCCGACGCCAACCGGCCCGGGTTTGTTTATTCGCACAACCGCCACAACGAATTCAATATTAATATCGCCTACCTGAAAGCTTCGGTCAGCGCCGCGCGTGTGCGCGGCAATCTCGCCTTGATGGCCGGCACCTATGCCAATGCCAACCTCGCTGCCGAGCCGGGCACCCTGCGCAATGTATTTGAGGCAAATGCCGGGGTCAAACTCTCCAAAAAGTCAGATCTCTGGCTCGACGCCGGCATTTTTGCCTCGCATATCGGGTTCGAAAGCGCCATTGGGAAAGATTGCTGGACGCTGACGCGCAGTATGGTCGCCGACAACTCGCCGTATTACGAATCCGGCGCCAAACTCACTTACACCACTTCCGACGGCCGATGGCTGTTCAGCGCGCTGGCCCTGAACGGCTGGCAACGTATTCAGCGGGCGCCGGGCAATTCCATGCTGTCGGGCGGCTGGCAAATCCAGTACAAACCCAGCAGCCGCATTTTGCTCAACAGCAGTTCGTTTTTCGGCACCGACAAACCCGACGACGAGCGACGCACCCGAGTATACCACAATTTGTACGGCATATTTCAACTCAGCGACCGGGTTGGCCTGATACTCGGTCTGGATACGGGCTGGGAAGAACCGGTTTTTAAAGGGGCAGATACCCGATTCTGGTACACGCCGGTGCTGATCGGCAAATTCACGCTCAGCGATCGGCTGGCCATCGGCGTACGCGGCGAGTATTTTTCAGACGAAACCGGAGTGATTATCGGAACTGCCACAGAAAATGGCTTCCAAACGTTCGGCGCTTCCGCCAATCTCGACGTCCAGATTCACCGAAACGCCCTGTGGCGCATCGAAGGTAAATGGTGGAACAGTCGCGACCGGGTATTCCTCGACGCCGACGGCAACCCCAGCCTGTCGAATGCCGTCCTGACTACTGCCCTGGCAATCTGGTTTTAATGACATCCAATCGAGCCCGCTATGCCAGAAATTGAACGCGAGCAAAGCGCCCAACGCTTTCTCGATCTGATCAAACGATCGCGCAGGGGAAAGTTCAAACTTTACCTGGGTATGGCCGCCGGCGTCGGAAAAACATACCGGATGCTACAGGAAGCCCATGCGCTGCGCCGAAACGGCATCGACGTCCGGATCGGCTACGTCGAAACGCACGGGCGCACAGAAACCGAAGCGCTAACGGGTGGCTTGCCGCTCATCCCGAGGCGCAAGATCTTTTACAAAGGCAAAGAACTGGAGGAGATGGATATTCAATCTGTCCTGAACCTTCATCCGGAGGTGGTCATTGTGGATGAATTGGCGCATACCAACGTGGAAGGCAGTAAAAATGCCAAACGCTGGCAAGACGTGCTCGACTTGCTCAATGCGGGCATCAACGTCATTTCGGCACTCAATATCCAGCATCTTGAAAGTTTGAACGACGACGTCCGTTCGATCACCGGCATTGAAGTGCGGGAACGCGTACCCGACAGCGTTTTGCGCGAGGCCGATGAAGTGATCAACATCGACCTGAGCGCGGAAGAACTGATACAACGACTGCGGGAGGGCAAAATTTACGCCCCTGAAAAGGTGGAACTGGCCCTCCGGCAGTTTTTTCAGCCCGAATATATTCTCCAGTTGCGCGAGCTGGCCCTGCATGAAGCTGCCTCGCACGTAGGTCGAAAGGTGGAGGCCGAGATACCGAAATCGGCGGCCGGCCGGCACGAGCGAATGCTGGCCTGCATCAGTTCCAACGCCGATACTGCGCGGCACGTGATCCGAAAAACCGCCCGCCTGGCTTCCTATTACAATGCCCGCTGGTGGGTGCTTTACGTCCAGACGCCGGCTGAAAACCCCGACAAGATTCCGCTGGCGGTACAACGTCATTTGCACAATAATCTGCAACTGGCGCTGGAGTCCGGCGCTACGATCATTCGTATGGAAAGCCATTCGATATCCGAAGTCATCCTTGATAAAGCGATGGAATTGAATATCACCACACTGTGTATCGGCAAACCCCATTTCAATCTCGGCCGGATTATTCTCAACACCGGCGTTTTTAACCGCCTGCTCAAAACACTGGGTGGCCGCGATATCGATATCATTATTCTGAGTTAGCCATGAAACTGAAAATTACCCTTGCCCTGGTCTTGCTTTTCGGGTTGCTGGTGTTGGTCGGCACGCTGGGTATTCTGCGCATCAATACCCTGGCCAACGATGCGCGGGTCATTTTGAAAGACAACTACATCAGTCTTGAGTACGTCCAGAAAATGCAAAAGGCGCTCACCGCCCCGCGGGATGATTCGTCGAGCCGGCTGTTATTTGAAGAAAATCTCCGGCTTCAACAAGCCAACGTAACAGAGACGGGAGAGCAGGATGCCACCGATGCGCTGAGCAAAAACTATGCGGACTGGCGAAACAACCCGGGCGATTCCTCCGCTTTGCGGGCAATTCAGGAAAACCTGCTCGCCATTGCTCAAATCAACCTGGAGGCCATTGCGCGAAAAAACGACCGCGCCAGCCTCACCGCCGAGCGGTCGGTGGCTATTTTGGGCATCATTGCCACGCTTTGTATCCTGATCGGGTTTACCTTCCTGCTTAATTTTCCGGGATACGTGGCCAACCCCGTCCGCGACCTCACCGCGGGCATCCGGGAAATCGCCAGAGGCAATTACGAACAGCGCATCAGGCTGGACCGAAAAGATGAATTTGGCGAACTGGCAGCGGCCTTCAACGACCTCGCCGCCAAACTCGATGCCTACGAACACAGCAATCTTGCACGGCTGTTGTTTGAAAAAAAACGCCTGGAAACCATCATCAACGCCATGAGCGATCCGGTTTTCGGAGTCGATGAAAACCGGATCGTATTGTTTGCCAACCCGACCGCCATCCAGTTGCTCAACTTGCCCGACAATAAGCTGATCGGGAAGGATGCCCGTGAAGTAGCGCTGCGCAACGACCTGCTGCGCGCCATCCTCGCGCAAACCACCGGTGGTAAAAACGCCGAACCTTTGAAGATTTTTGCCGACAACAAGGAGTCTTATTTCCAGCCCGAACGTTATGAGATCGCCGTTCCGGCCGACCATCCGGATGCGCTCCCGCGCACCATCGGTCAGGTGTTTATTTTGAAAAATATCACCCTGTTCAGAGAGCGCGATCTGGCAAAAACCAATTTTATCGCCACGGTTTCACATGAACTGAAAACCCCGATCGCTGCATTGAAAATGGGGATCAGCCTGTTGAACGACAACCGCGTCGGGCCGCTCAACACCGAACAGGAACAACTGGTGCGACAAATCGACAACGACGCCGACCGCCTGCTGACAATCACCGGCGAATTGCTCAAACTCGCCCAGGCCGAAACGGGGAATATTCAGTTGAACACCGGCCCTATCGAACCCGCCGGCCTGATCGAAACCGCCAGGCAAGCCCTTTTGCCGCAGGCCAATGAAAAAAACATCGCCCTGATCGTATCCGAACTTCCCGAGGGCCAGGTGTTGGGCGACTCCGACAAAGTGATTTGGGTGCTGGTCAACCTTTTGTCCAATGCCATCCGACATTCGCCCGAGCAGCAGGACATCGAAATTTCCGCGCAAACGGATGGCGAAATGATGCGGTTTGCGGTAAAAGACAAGGGACCGGGTGTGCCGGCCGATTGGCAGGAAAAAATATTCGAGCGATACGTGCAGGCGCCTGGTAACCATAAAAGCGGTTCCGGTTTGGGCCTGGCTATTTGCCGCGAATTCGTACAGGCGCTGGGTGGCGAAATCGGGGTCGTGAGCACACCGGAAAACGGCGCGACATTCTGGTTCACTTTAAGAAAGGCAAATTAAGCCCGTCCACCGGGTTCAGACCAGTCGCGCAAAGCGGTGCTCATCCTCCAGGACCTCATTTTTGAAGGCGGCATTTTTAAAAATGCCCTCCAGAACGTACCCGTTCTTCTCCAGTACCCGCATCGAGGCCGGATTGTGCGCCAATACGCCGGCGTGCACGCGTACGAACCCCAGTTGCGTAAAGGCATAGTCGGTTATCAGTGCAACGGCGGCGCAGGCGATCCCTTTTCCCCAGAAAGGCTCGCCCACCCAGTACCCCAACTCGGCGCCTTTCCGGTAAATATCCGTTCCGGGGATCAAACCGATTCCTCCGCACAACGCGCCGCCGTACCGGATGCCGAAAGTGACCTGGGGCTGCTCTTTTTGCGTCCGTTCGATATAATTGGCAGCATCCTGTTCGGTGTACGGATGCGGGAAATAATCGCGCAAGTTGTCCCAGATCTTTTTGTTGTTGGCCAGACGGGCCAGTTCAGACTGGTCGGCGGGAGTATACGGAAGCAGTTCGATGTCGGGCATGGCGCAGTTTTTTTAGAAAAATGTTCCGACGAATCATAAAGTTCCTCTTGCAGCCTGTTTGCATCGGAGAACGAGATTTAAAGGCGCGGTGACCGGAAAACATACGCTAACTTTCTCCCGGCATGACAAACGACGCACCAACTCCGCCCTCTTTTCGCGAAGCGCTCGCGTTCTGGCTTCGGCTGGGGTTCATCAGTTTTGGCGGTCCGGCCGGGCAGATCGCGATCCTGCACGATTATCTGGTGGAAAAAAAGCGCTGGATTCACCCGTCCAAGTTTTTTCACGCCCTGAATTATTGCATGTTGCTGCCCGGTCCGGAAGCCCAGCAACTGGCCACTTACACCGGCTGGATGTTGCACGGCTGGCGGGGCGGACTGGCGGCGGGTATTCTTTTCGTACTGCCCTCGGCCTTGTTGCTTTGGGTGCTCAGTGTGTTGTACGTGAGTTTTGGTCAAATGCCGGCCATACAGTCGGCACTGGCTTTGTTAAAACCGACGGTATTGGCCATCGTTGTTGTATCGATTCTCAAAATTGGCCAAAAATCGCTGAGCGGCCCCATGCAGTACGCCGTGGCGGCGCTGGCGTTTTTGGCGATCTACGTTTTCGGGGCGCCGTTTCCGCTCATCGTCATCGGGGCCTTGGTCACGGGTAGGCTGATTCACGTCTTTGGGGGTAAAAAGCAGGACCTATCGGGGGGAGCAAGCCGCTTGCAAGCGGATCGGGAAGGCGCTTATTTTATCGACAGCAACACGGTTGTTCCGGGCAGTGGATTTGTGCCCCGCCATTTTTTTCGGCAGGTCCTCGTGGCCTGTGCGTTGTGGGGTTTGCCGCTGACGGGCTTGTATTTTTTTGCGCCTCCATTCGATTTTTGGAAAAACCTGAGCCTGTTTTTTTCAAAAGCGGCACTGGTAACCTTCGGCGGCGCTTACGCGGTGTTGCCCTACGTGGCGCAGGTGAGTGTGGAAAAATACGGCTGGTTGAGCCAGATGGAAATGCTCGACGGGCTCGCGCTCGGCGAAAGCACTCCGGGCCCTCTGATCATCGTGCTGGCGTTTGTGGGGTTTATGGCCGGTTATCACACGTTCGGCGGTTCGGTGCCGGCGGGTTCGCTGGCCCTGGGGCTTACGGTGTTTTATACTTTTCTGCCCTCCTTCTTTTTTATTCTGGCCGGAGCGCCTTTGATTGAAAGGACCCGGGAGCATCCGGCGGTCAAATCGGTGTTGCAATACGCCACGGCAGCCGTCGCGGGTGTGATGCTGAGTCTTTGCCTTTATCTGGGCCAGGCTGTGTTGTGGCCTGGCGGCGTTTGGTCCTGGTTGCCGTTGGTCTGGATGATTGTGTCGTTTGCGGCGTTGTATTTTTTGAGGATTAATCTCCTGTCCCTGATTGCGATCAGCATTTTGTGCAGCTGGTTGCTGCAAGTGGTAAATGTGCAGTAAAGAGCCCAGGTTTACTTTTCCCGGCGCCCGATCTGCCTTATTCATTGGTCGGATACCTGTTGCCTTTAAACGCCCCCCAACGGTTTTTGGTCGGCCATTTTCCGCTCTTCACCTCCTTGCAGCTGTTCAATTGCAACCTCGATACCCCGCAGTTTGTCTATTATCAACACTGAAAAAATAGTAAAAACAGGCGCTGCTGATCAGGAAGCCGGCACAATTTTACTCATCGGCCGGAACACGGAATTAGTCGAGCCAAAACGGAACTTCAACTATTTTGTATTGCAAGATACCAGTTAGTGCAAGATATTTACAAAGCAATACAAGAACCACTGGCTGTAAAAAGCCAGTCCTGCCACAGAACGTATCATTTTGAGCAATAACACGGAGGTTTGCGGGCGTTTCGATGGAAAATCGAGCGCTCGTTCTTTTTTTATTTCCCCCCGTTCATGAGTTCCACGTCTTTTGGCGTCAGTTGAATTTTGAATTGCTGGGCGCGCTGGTAGTCTTGCCGGGCAGCGGCCGTATTGCCGGCCTGGGCATTGGCGCGCGCGCGTTCGAGGTAAGCCAGGCCGAGCGAGGCATCGAGGCGGATAGCCCGCGTAAGGTCGTCGACGGCTTCCTGATTGCGGTTGAGGCTTCGGCGGATCATGCCGCGTTCGTAGTAGATATTGGCGTTGTTCGGGTCATACTCGAGGTATTTGGTGTAGTCGGCGATAGTTTCTTCGTATTTGCCGGTATTGAAATACACGAGCGAGCGGTTGAGGTAGCCGTTTTTGTTTTTGGGATCGAGTTGGATGCCCTCGTTGAGGTCGTTAAGCGCCTGGGCGAAGTTGTTTTGGGCCCCATAGGCGGCGCCGCGGTTGATGAGTGCCTCGGAGCGCACTTTGGGTTTGGCCTCACTGGCTACTTTCAGCGCCATATCGTAGTCTGCGATAGATTTTTGGACAAACTCCCTTTCCTGTTGTTTGAATTTGCCCGACATGGCCATGTCGAAGTAGGTTTTGCCGCGGCTGTTGTACAGTTCGGGGTTTTTCGGGTTGATGGCCACGGCTTCGGAATAGTCCTGAAGTGATTTGGCGAAATCGCCTTTTTCGCGGTAATACTGGCCGCGATTCCAGTACGGCAGGGAATTGGATTTCCCCTCATGTTTGATGACGTGCGACCAGAGGGTTTCGCCGTCTTTCCAGATACTGATTTGGCGCACCGTCCACAAGCCATAGACGGCGGATAACACGCCCAGGCCGACGAGCAGACTGCTTCGCCGGGCATTGTCTTGCGCATATTGATCAAAATACCAGGCAGCCAGGGCAAAGAAGCCGAAATAAGGCACATATGTAAAACGGTCGGCCAGGTAACCCTGTCCGGCGCCCAGAATCTGGAGCAGGAACATGACATTAAAGGTAAAAAACAGCACCCCGAAAACCGGCCAGCGGCGGCCTTTGATAAACAGCCAAACCACGCCGGCGGCAAACGCGGCAAACAGCAGGGGTGCTACGTACACCATGGTTGGCAGGGGTTTGGGGTACGGATACAGCGGCGACATCGGGAACGGGATGAACAGTTTGTACAAGTACACGCAGTACGAGTAAGCGCCGATGCAAAGCCGGTCGAAGATGGTAAAGTTCGTCACGTCGTCGTTGGTGGAGCCTTGTACCTTGAGGGTGTACAGGTTGATCAAACCGGTAGCGGTAGAAAGCAGCCAGAAAGGCAGTTTTTCGACAATGATGGTGCGAAAGTTGAGCGGCCGGCGGAGCAGGTAATCGATAGCCAGCATGGAAAGCGGGAGGGTAACAGCTTGTACTTTCGACAACAGCGACAACACGGCCAGCAGCAACATGCCGACGTAGAGTTTGGTGCGTTTGCCGTTGTCGTCTGTTTTGACGAAGCGCACGTAGTACATGAGGGCGGCAAAAAAGAACACGGCGAACAGCACGTCTTTGCGTTCGGTGGCCCAGGCGACCGATTCGACGCGCATGGGGTGTATGCCGAAGAGTAAACCGCCTGCCAGTGCACCCCATCGCCCCACACCCAGGTGCAGCAACAGTCGGAAGGCGAAAAACACCGTGAGCAGGTGCAGCAGCAGGTTGTCGATATGGATCAATTTGGCGCTGTGTTCGCCGCCGTTGATCGCTTTTTCGATCGCGAAGGTGAAAATAGGCAGCGGGTTGTAGTTACCAATCACATTACCCTCTTCGATGCTGAATATTTTAGAGATCGTTTCGCCCCAGCTTTGCCCCTTGCCGACCAGCGTGAGGTTGGGGTTTTCGGTGATGTTGGGGTCATCGTCCCAGTTGACGAAATCGTTGTTGAGCGAAGGAATATAGCACACGGCCGTGACGGCCAGCACGATCAGGGCGTATCGCAGCCAGCCGGCGGGCTCCCAGCGATGGCTGTTGGTATCTTTTGGGGGAACGACTGAACTGCGGGCCGCCTGGGGTTGCGGACGTTTGGGTTGGGGAGAAGGCCGGTTTTGTTTTGCCATGATAACGGGTGCTTTTTTCGCGCCGGCAAAAATAGCGTTTTCATGTCCGCTTGTACTGTTTTGCATCGTTTGGGGCGAGCATTCGGGTTTTCGCGCATCGGAAAAATGTGAAATTGAAAATCAACACTATCTTTCCCGCCACAAAATCACCCTTCCGAAAGGACGAATTTTCTTCTTCTTCTATTAAAACAGAACAAATACCTTATGGCAAATCTCTGGATTAGAAAACCTTTATCGCAGTTGCTGACGCAGGCCGGCGACTCTGAAAAAAGCCTCAAACGAACGCTCGGGGCGTACAACCTGATCGCGTTGGGTATCGGCGCCATCATCGGAGCCGGCTTGTTTGTGCGCACGGCCGCTGCTGCCGGCGGTCATGCAGGCTCTGCCGTGACCATCTCCTTTATCATTGCGGCGATTGGTTGTGCCTTTGCCGGTCTTTGCTATGCTGAATTTGCCAGTATGATCCCGATTGCCGGTAGCGCATACACCTATGCTTATACCACAATGGGCGAATTGGTCGCCTGGATCATCGGCTGGGCGTTGGTGCTCGAATACGCCCTGGGCGCCGCCACTGTCGCTATCGCATGGAGTGAATATCTAAATCTATTGCTCGGAGGTGCAATACCCTACGAGTGGTGTCATTCGCCGTTCGAATCGGCGCTGGTGGATGGCACCTTGCGGACGGGCATTATGAACATTCCGGCTTTGATCATTTTGTTTGCCCTGACGCTGCTGTTGATTCGCGGCACCAAGGGTTCGGCCGCGGTCAATGCCGTGATCGTATTCATCAAAGTCGCCATCGTGCTGATGTTTATCGCGCTGGGTTGGCAGTTTATCAATCCGGAATTCCATACGCCGTACATGATTCCGGCCGACGCGCCCGACGCCGTTCAGCCCGATGGTACGCCGTATAGCTATGCCGACTCCTTCCGCCACGGCTGGGGCGGCGTGCTCGCTGGCGCCGGTATCGTGTTCTTTGCTTTTATCGGTTTCGATGCCGTTTCGACGGCCGCCCAGGAGGCCAAGAACCCGAGCAAGGATATGCCGATCGGCATCCTCGGATCGCTGGTGATCTGTACATTTTTGTACATTCTGTTCTCTCACGTGCTGACGGGTCTGGTGCCTTACACCGATTTCGTACGCGAAGGCCGGGAAGCCTCGGTTGCCTTTGCCATTTCGAAGGCCATGCCTGGCTATGGCTGGCTGGCGACGTTCGTCACGGTGGCTATTCTCGCGGGCTTCTCCTCCGTGATCCTGGTGATGTTGCTGGGCCAAAGCCGCGTGTTCTACTCGATGTCGAACGACGGCCTGTTGCCCAAAGCATTCTCCGAAGTACACCCGGTGCACCGCACACCGTATAAGTCCAACTGGATTCTTTTTGTTTTTGTCGGTCTGTTCGCCGCATTTGTTCCGGGCTTCGTGGCCGGCAACCTGACCAGCATCGGCACCCTCTTCGCATTTGTGCTGGTGAGCGCAGGCGTCTGGATTATGCGCCGCGCCGACCCGGTTACGCCGCGCCCCTTCCGCACGCCGCTGGTGCCGCTGGTGCCCATTCTCGGTATTCTTGTTTGCGGCGCTATGATTTATGGCCTCGACAGCCAGACGCAACTGACGGCCCTGGGCTGGATGGCGATCGGTTTGGTCATTTATTTTGTTTACAGCCGCCACCACAGCCACCTGCAAAAAGGCGCCAATGAGTGATCGGCAAGAACACCAGTTGCAGCGTTCGCTGGGCTTGCTCGACGGTACGCTGCTGGTCGCGGGCGGCATGATCGGCTCCGGTATTTTTATCGTGAGCGCCGATTGCGCCCGCATGGTCGGCTCCTCGGGCTGGCTGCTGTTGCTTTGGCTGGCAGCCGGGGCCATTACCATCATGGCTGCGCTGAGCTATGGCGAACTGGCAGGTATGATGCCCAAGGCCGGCGGTCAGTTTGTCTACATTGAGAAAGCATACGGCCAGCTGCCGGCATTTTTGTACGGCTGGACGGTCTTCACCGTTATCCAGACCGGCACGATTGCCGCCGTAGCCGTGGCTTTTGCCAAATATTCGGCCTACTTTTTTCCGGCGCTAGGGCCGCAGAACGTTTTATTAAAAATCGGCAGTTTTACGATTTCTGCGGGGCAACTCTTCGCCATTGCGATGATTGCGTTGCTGACGTTTGTCAACAGTCGGGGTCTGAAAGCGGGAAAAGCCATTCAACTGGTTTTTACCACGGCAAAAATCCTGGCGCTGCTGGCGCTGATCGTGCTCGGACTGGCCGTTGGTCTTCAGACCGACGTGTTTGCCCAAAACTGGCAATCGCCGTGGGCGGCCAGCCAAACCGTGCTGGAAAACGGCCAGTGGGTCACGCATCCGCTGGTAGGGTTTGGCCTGTTGATCGCCTTTGGAACGGCGCTGATCGGCCCCCTGTTTTCCAGCGATGCCTGGAACAACGTGACCTTTGTGGCCGGTGAAATGAAAAACCCGCGCCGGAATATTCCGCTCAGTCTGCTTTTCGGGGTGTGTCTCGTGACGGCTTTGTATCTGATGGCCAACATTGCCTATCTGGCCCTGTTGCCTTTGCAGGGCTCGCCGGAAGCGGCCGATGCAGTCGGGCAGGGTATCCAGTTTGCGGGATACAGCGACGGCGTAGCCAACGACCGGGTCGGTACGGCGGCAGGTTCCATGATTTTCGGCGGATTGTCGGCCGCGATCATGGCTGCGCTGATTATGGTATCGACCTTCGGCTGCAACAACGGCCTGATCCTGGCCGGCGCGCGCGTGTACTACGTGATGGCACAGGAGGGTCTTTTTTTGAAAAAAGCCGGCACGCTCAACCGCTTCGACGTACCCGGAACGGCCCTCGTGGCACAGGCGGTCTGGGCAAGTTTGTTGTGTTTGTCGGGCACTTATGGCGCCCTGCTGACCTACTGCACGTTTGCTTCGCTTGTTTTTTACATGGTGACCATCGGCGGAATTTTCATCCTCCGGCGGAAAGAGCCCGATGCCGAACGCCCTTACCGGGTAATAGGTTATCCGGTGCTGCCGGTGTTGTATATTTTACTGGCCGGGGCGGTTTGCGCCATTTTGTTGTTTACAGCGCCGCAAAATACCTGGCCGGGTGTTGCGATCGTCTTGCTGGGTATACCGGTGTATTATTGGCAAAAAAGCCGGCAGAAATTGGCCGGTTAGCAACAATAGCGTCTTGTAATTTGTTTTTTCTGCGCCTTTTTCGACGGTTTTGTCGGGAAAGGCGTAGTTTTTGTTGCACACACCGCTCATCTGCCTATTTTTGATAACCGATTATTTTCCCACTATTCGCCCTGGCCCATGAATCGATTTCTCCTCATTTTGTTATCCTGTCTGGCTTTTTCCACAACATCTTCCGCCCAGATCATGGGTTGGCTGTCGGATTGCAGCGACAAAACCTTTTGCGTCAATGCCGGCGGCTGTTCACAAGGCGCGGTGCTGATGTTTGAAAAGGCGTACACCAACTGCATTTTCAACAACGACGTCGACTACTCCTACAAGATCGACCTGAACAACAACGGCGGTATCGAGATCAACTCGCCCAACGATACCTGCACCGGCAATTTCCCCATCGGTACCCATAAAATCTACTGGCGGGCCACTGACGACTGCGGCAACGTGGTCAATTGCACCTACTTGTTTACGGTAAAAGACTGCACTCCGCCCAATATGCTCTGTATCAATGGACTGACGCAGAATATCGACCCGCTGAATTGCCTGACGACCTTTACGCCGCAACAATTCATCATGAGCGTGTCGGACAATTGCACGCCGACCAACCAGCTCCAGTTCGGTATCCGGGAGGCGGGTACCGGAACCGGCTTCCCCGATGCCGACAGCCTGAGCTTTGGAGAATGCGACCTGGGACTGAACTTCGTGGAGATATGGGTGAGAGACGGCAACGGCCTCATGAATATTTGCCAAAACTACGTGCTTGTACAGCAAAACGGCACCAATTGCGTATGCAATCCGGATGCGGAAGTGATGCTCAGCGGTTGTGTAAAAACTTCGGGCAATAAAAAAATGAGCACATACGCAGTGCGCAGTACGGTCGAGTCGCTTTCCGGCGTCAATCCGCCGGTCGTCAAAACCAAAAACGTGAACATGACCGACTCCTGTTT
This sequence comes from Saprospiraceae bacterium, assembly GCA_016787345.1. Classification (GTDB taxonomy): domain Bacteria; phylum Bacteroidota; class Bacteroidia; order Chitinophagales; family Saprospiraceae; genus M3007. The sequence goes on from JAEUUU010000056.1 coordinate 47,563, forward strand.
TGCGCTCGAAACCACCCAGCTGCCGTTTGGAGGGCAATACCGCGCTACCCTGAGCGCCAGCCGGGGCGGCGACCCGAAGGAAGGCGTGAGTACTTTCGACCTCGTACTGATGAGCAAACACATCCTGGGCGTCGATCCGTTTACCAATGTGTACCAATGGCTGGGCTCGGACGTCAACAAAAGCAACTCCGTCACTACCTTCGACATTGTGGAGACCCGCAAACTGCTGCTGGGCATTTATGATACTTTTCCCAATAATTCTTCGTGGCGGGTCATCCGCCCCATCATCAACCCGGCCGACTTCGGCGCTCTGGCAACGGTGAAAGACACCTATCAGATCATGATGCCCAGCCTCAATGACGACATCGGGTTTCAAAACCTCAATTTCGTTGGAATAAAAATCGGAGATGCCAACCTTTCGGCCTCTCTCCACGCGCCCGAAGCCGAAGACCGCGAGCCATTGTGGCTAACGGTGGAAGACCGCTGGGTGCAAGTAGGCGAACGCCTCGAAATTCCGGTCCGCTGGGGACAAACCGCCGAGCTGGAAGGTTTTCAATTGTCGCTCCGGATCGATCCCGCCCTGGCCCGCCTGGAAACCGTCGGCGGCTTGCCCGACGACCAGTACTATATTTTGCCCGACGGCAGTGTGCGCCTGCTTGGTTTTGGCCCGGAAGCGCAAACGGTCGGCGAAGGCAGCCCTGTGCTTTTTTTGAATATTACCGTCGTGCAGCAAACCCGCCTGTCGGACATGCTTTACCTGCAACCCGAAGGATTGAAAGCAGAGGCATATTCGGGCGGCTCGAAAAAACATCCGCTTCAACTGCGTTTTGCCTCGGCCGGCAATGCCGGAGACTGGCAGGTTTTCGGTCCGTCGCCCAATCCGGCTGCCGACTGGAGCCGCCTGGAAGTACGTGCCCCGGCTGCGCAGGAGATCAACCTCTCACTTTTCGACGCCTTCGGCCATCGGGTATTCAGCCGGCAAGCCAGCGTGGAAAAAGGCGTTCATTTCTTCGATTTGCCGCTGACGGATCTGCCTTCCGGCATGCTGGTCTGGCGACTCGATACCGGGGGGCGGGTGCTGAGCGGGAAATTGGTGAGATTATGAGGATGCGAGGATGCGAGGATGCGAAACAAAAAAACAGGAGCCATTCCGGGCGGAATGGCTCCTGTTTTTTATTTATCGATAGAGAAGAGAGATTACTCTTTCACCACCAGTTTGCGCGTGTGGCTCATTTCGCCGCTGCGTACCTGTACGAAGTAAACGCCGGCGGGCAGGTCCTGCAGTTCGAAGACGAAGCGGTTTTCGCCTTTGCCGACAACGCGTTGTTGTTGCATGGCGAGGCGGCCCGAAGCGTCGAACATCGAGACGGTTACGTTGGCGTCTTCTTCTTGTACGGGCACCTCAACGGTGACGTTGTCGGAAGCCGGGTTGGGGAAGAGGCCGAAACCGGCGTTTTCGAACTGAACGGCGAGTTCGATTTCTTCTACTTCGCCGTCGGTGGAGCCGTCTTCGCGCCAGTTGGTGGAGCTGAGGCTTGCCTTGAGCGTATAGCACTGGGTATTGCTCCATGCGCCGTTGTAGCCGTACACATAAGCCGTGTAGGTCGCGATGGCGCTGCTGTTGGAGTTGTATTTGATGATTTCGCTGGTGGTGCCGCCATTTTGGGAAATACCCACCTGGGTGCCGTTGCGGTAGAGGCGCAGGTCGTAGTCGGCCGGCAGCGTGGTCAGTTCGACCTTCACTTTGCGGAGCGTGGAAGTGTTCTGGAACTTGTAGTAGTCCTTGTCGGTCGAGGTGGCAATCTGAGCCGTAAAGGCCGTGCCGGTCGGGATAGTTTTTGCCGTTGACAAGGTGTTATTCGTTTCGTATGCATCGGAACAACCGCCGCCGCCGCTGGTCGTCGTGAAGGAAGCCTGGGTGGAGTAGTTGCCGGAGGTACCGTTGCAAACGGCTTGTACCTGATAGTTGTAGGTAGCGCCTGCGCTGAGGCCCGTCAGGTTATAGGAGGTAGTGGTCAGGCCCGAAACGGTCGTCCAGGTACCCGAGGTTGATATTTTCCACTGGAGGTTGTAGGTCGTAGCGCCGCTGACAGCCCCCCAGCCCAGTGTGGCGCTGGTTTGGGTGATGTTGGTGGCATTGAGACCGGTGGGTGTACCACAGGAGCCGCCGCTGGGCGGTTGGCAACCGTTGCTGGTGGTGAGGCTGAAGCGGGCGCCGCCGGAGGCAAATACAGATTGGCCGCGCGTTTTTTGGCCATTGGTAAACATGTACATGCAGGCGTCGTCGGTGTAGTCCATGTAGTTCATGAACATATCGCCGTTGGGGCCGTTGCTGCAGCTGACCTGCGGGAAAGTGGGGCAGCCGTAGTTTTCGTCGGCCTGGTTGGGCGTGTCGCCCACGAGGTCGGAACCGGAGCAGGAAGAGCCGTCGTCGCCCCAGATGTGGTAGAGGTTGACCCAGTGGCCTACTTCGTGCGTGGCGGTGCGGCCTTTGTTGAAAGGCGCCTGAGCGGTGCCGATGGTACCGAACGCGGTGTAGGTGCACACCACGCCGTCGGTGCTGGCCGGGCCGCCGGGGAACTGGGCGTAACCCAACAGACCACCGCCGAGATTGCAAACCCAGAGGTTGAGGTACTTGCTGGCATCCCAGGCGTCGAGACCGCCCTGGCTGTAAAACTTCACCTTGTCGTCGGTTGAAAAGGAAGTAACGGAGGTTTGCCGGCGTTCGATACCCGTGGTGGAGTTGCCGTTGGGGTCTTGTGTGGCCATGCAGAAGTTGAGTTCAAAGTCGGCGACGATCGAGGTCCAGACCGAAGGAACGTTGGCCACGTCGGCGTTGAGTTTGCGGAAGTCGGCATTCAGCACGTCGATCTGGCTCTGGATTTGTGCGTCGCTGATGTTTTGTGCTGTGGTGTTGTACACCACGTGTACGACGACCGGGATGGTGATGACCGCGCGTTCATGAGCGCCACCGGCGGCAATAAACTGGGCCGTGTGGTCTTCGATATCCTGCATGCGTTGTTGCATTTGAGGATCTTCCATGAGTTGGCGGGCCAGCACTTCCATGGAGCCGCAGCCCCGGTGGTTTTGTGCGTTCAGGTTACCGAGCAGGAGCAAAAACGCACCCACTGAAAGCAAGAGATTTCGCATGTTGAAGCAGAGTTTGGTTTAAAAATGAAAAGCAGAAATTTAACCGTAAACGCAACGAGCTCAGGACGCGGCGGGTTGCGTTGATAAACGACACTACCTGAAAACAAATGGTAAATACTGGGGTGGGAGAGAACGGATTTTGAAGGAGCGACGAAATTTCGCCGTGCAAAAATATTTTTTTCACTTTACAGAAGGAAAATTTTTTTTGCCCTGTCTTGGTCAACGCTAAGCGCTCGTTTCCTTTGTACCGCTTTTTCACCAACATTCTTTCCGCCATGAAGATGAATTCAGTATTTGCCGGCTGCCTGTTCCTGCTCCTTTTCATTGCCTGTCAAAACACACCGCAAGTTCCTCCGGCCCCAACGCCGCCTGCCGTCGAAGCGGCCAAAAGCCCGCAATCGCCTGACGTACTTTATGGCGAATTGTTTGCCGCGGTGCAAATGGCGCGCATCTTTCCCGACGGCAAAACCTTTGTCGACTGCACGCCCAAAGGCCGCCCGGAAGACATTTTGAATCAATATCTGGCCGAAAAAAACAAACCCGGATTCGATCTGAAAACTTTCGTATCGACGCACTTTCAGGAGCCGGTCTCGCCAAATTCGGGCTATAAAAGCAACCCGGATCAAGACCTCGCCGACCACATCAACGAATTGTGGCCCATTCTGACCCGGCCGGCCGATACGGCAGTACCCGGAAGCACGCTGCTCCCGCTGCCGCATCCGTACGTCGTGCCGGGCGGGCGCTTTCGGGAAGTGTACTACTGGGACACATATTTTACCATGCTGGGCTTGCAGTCGGCCGGCCGGCGCGACCTGATTCATGGCATGGTGCAAAACTTCGCCTATCTGATCGATACTTACGGCCATATCCCCAATGGCAATCGTAGTTACTATCTCGACCGGAGTCAGCCGCCATTTTTCAGTATGATGGTTCAGTTGCTCGACGAGTCGAAAAACGGCGACAACGAGGATGCTCTGTCGCTTTTTCTCCCCCAAATGGAGAAAGAATACAACTTCTGGATGGCAGGAGCAGATTCACTGAGCGCCCAGAAACCGGCCTACCGCCGGGTGGTCCGGCTGGACTCCGCAACCGTCCTCAACCGATACTGGGACGACCGGCCCGTACCCCGACCCGAATCGTACCGCGAAGATCTGCTGACGCAAAAGGCTGCCTCGGGCCGGCCGGCCGAAGAAATGTATCGCCACCTCAAAGCCGGCGCTGAATCGGGCTGGGATTTCAGCAGCCGCTGGAATGTGGGAAAAGACCTGACCGGGATCAATACGACCGACGTCATCCCGGTCGACCTCAATTGCCTGATGTACAGAATGGAGAAAAACCTCGAAACCGCCTGGCAGCACCGGGGCGACCCGGTCAAAAGCCGTTTTTACGCCCAGCGCGCCGAAGCCCGCGCCAGCGCCATAAAAACCCTTTGTTTCAATGAAAAAAGTGGCTGGTTTGAAGATTACAACTGGGTAAAACGGCAAAAAACAGGCGTGCTGTCGATGGCGGGTATGTATCCCCTGTTTGTACAGATTGCCACGCAACAGGAAGCAGATGCCTGCGCAAAAACCCTGGAAAAGAAATTTTTAAAGCCCGGCGGCCTGGTCACTACCCTTTCCCGCACAGGCCAGCAATGGGATGCCCCCAATGGCTGGGCGCCCCTCCAGTGGGTCGGTATCGCAGGCTTGCGCAACTATGGCCACAACGAACTGGCCGACGAAGCCAAAAAACGCTGGATCGCACTCTGCGGCAAAGTGTATAAAGGAACCGGCAAATTGCTCGAAAAATACAACGTGGAAGACCTTACCCTCGATGCAGGCGGCGGCGAATACCCGGTACAAGACGGCTTTGGCTGGACGAATGGCGTTTTACTGCGATTATTAAAAGAATGATTTTACAGCTTTTTTCGCCGATGGCGTATCTTGCTAACGCCAAGTATTGTCGACTTTAATACCAGCCCCCCTTATGCCAATTGCAACCTATTGGACAAGTATCATCGCCCTATGGCTCCTCCTGTTTCCCGGGCGGGCGTTGCATGCTCAACAGTATGAGCGCCTGACCGTCGACGACGGCCTGTCGCAAGGCTTCGTGCGGTCGATTATTCAGACGCGCGACGGCTTTATGTGGTTTGCCACCCTCGACGGGCTCAATCGTTACGATGGCAACAGTTTCAAGGTCTACAGAAATGACCCCCAAAATCCCAATTCTCTTAACAGCGACTTTGTACTGGAGCTCCTCGAAGATTCCCGGGGCGTATTATGGGTCATCACCGATCGTGGTCCCAACCTGTTCGATCCGGCTACCGGCAATTTTTACCAACCGGAAATCAGCAAAAACCTGGCCTTCTCCGGAAGCAATCCGCTGCGCAATTTCCGGGAAGATCACCTGGGGCGGCTGTGGGCGCTCACAAGCACGCAACTCGTGCGATTCGACATTCCCCACGATGCCCTTACGCCAGAACAAATGGCGAAGACAGCCCAATTACAAGCCGATTTGATCTCTGATGGAAGTCTGGGTGAATTGTATCTCATTTGTCCGGTCGACGATGAGCTATGGATGCTCACGGAAAAAGGTCCCGTTCGATATGTCTTCGGTACGGGTAAACTGCAGCCTTTGCCCGACTATGTTCCGGCCGACGCCCTGCTGTTCCTGCACAGCCGTCAATCGGGTGAAACCTGGATTGCGCATCCATCCGGTCTTATTTACACCCTCCGGGGTGAAATAACCAACATAGCGATTCCCGACAAAACCCAGATCTTGAAAAGAGCTGTGTTGAGCAATCACGGCCTTTATTTGTTTTCAAAAACAAAGATCTTTCGCTGGCAGGACAACAAACTGAATGCCCTGGCGCCCGAAATCCCCGAGCAAATTCTATCTGCTTGTGTCGATCGAAATGGCATTCTTTGGATTGGCACGGATGCACAAGGAATTTATAAAATTTTTACCGGCAGAATAAGGTTTACAAGCTTTCAGGAAGGCATTAGTCAGGCCAGGCCGCCATTGGAGGATGCGCAAGGCCGCGTGTGGGTTGCCAAAAGCGGTTTGGCGCTGTACGGATATTATGAACTGCCTATCTCGGATGTGAAGAAGCCAAGCCCTGGCTCGCTTTATGCCGGGAAATTCATGTCGTTGATTACCGCAAAAAAGGGGGGATTTTGGGCCTTGGGATGGGAAGGGCGAGTTTGCCATATTTCAGACGCGGGAGCAGTTCCCTCGTGTGTACAATCGAACAAACGTTATGCATTTTTCGTAAATTTTTTGGAAGACCACCGCGGACGGTTATGCGCCGTCACGTCTAAAGGAGAACTGGTCGTTTACGACCCGGCACTGAATGTTTGGTCGGACTGGCGCTTCCGCGACGTATTGGAAGGCAGTCCCGTCCCCTTTGTCTCCGCTATTGTGGAAGATAACAGAGGGCACCTCTGGCTGGGCTCTACCAATGGCCTGCTGGAAGCGGTTCCCGACGAAAACGGCACTAATTTTCAATTCAAGCGATACGACATCCGCAACGGCCTCTCCCGCGACCGCATCCTGTCGCTGGCCATCGATCCGGCTCATCCCGACTGGTTGTGGATCGGTACGCAGCATGGGCTGAATCGCCTCGAGTTCAGTACAGGAAAAATAGAAACGCTGAGCCTACGCGACGGCCTGCCCAACGATGTGATTTACAGCATCGTCGTCACCAACGACTCCATCCTGTGGGCGGGTACCAATGCCGGCTTGCTGCGCATCAACCATAAAAGCCGCCGCTGGCAACATTTTACCACCGCCGACGGCCTCCCCTGTAGTGAATTTAACACTGGAGTCGCTACCCGGCTGAAAGACGGTCGCCTGCTCTTTGGCGGCGTAAACGGCATCACTCTTTTTAATCCCGACGAGGTCAACATTTCCAACAATCGGCCCGGCATCGTGATTACCGAAATGCTGGTCAATTCAAAACCTTACACGATAAACCTTTCAGCGCCCGTTAGCCTCGGCCACGACGAAAACTACCTCATTTTTCAGTTTGCCCTGCTGGACTTTCTGCACCCGAGTTCCAATCGTTATCAGTATCGCCTTGTGGGCATCAGCGATATCTGGTCGCCCCTCAGCAGCGAACACAGTGTGGCATTCAGCCACCTCAAGCCCGGCCGTTACCAACTGGAAGTGCGCGGCGTGAACAGTGAAGGCGTGGAAAGCCCGACCGCTCATTTTTCTTTTCAGATCAAGCCGCCCTGGTGGCAAAGTTTTTGGGCATGCCTGGCTTATGGCATCATATTGCTGATCTCCGGCCGGATCTTTTATCAATGGAAAAAACAACAACGGGCCTTCAAAAAAAGGCGGGAAGCAGAACTCCGGGAAGCAGAACGAATCAAAGAACTCGACCAGTTCAAATCGCGTCTCTACGCCAATATCACCCACGAATTCAGAACCCCGCTCACGGTAATCCTCGGCACGGCCGGGCAAATGTCAAAAAACGCCAACCCGGAACAAGCCAGGCCGCTCGACATGATCGCCCGAAACGGCGAGCAACTGCTCAGGCTGGTAAATCAAATGCTCGACTGGTCGAAACTGGAAAGCAGCCACCTCCGCCTCCAGGTGCGCAGATTCGACCTGGTTGCCTTCCTGCATTTATCCGCCGAACCCTTCAGAACCCTGACGGAGGCCAAAAAACTCAACTTTGATCTCCGGCTGCCCGACGCGGCCCTGATGGTCGAATCCGACCCCGACCGTTTGCACGATATCGTCGCCAACCTTTTGTCGAATGCCGTCAAATTCACCCCCTCGGGCGGAAGTGTGACCCTCCGGCTCGACCTTGTCGATTCCGATACGCTTTGTATCAGCGTGGAGGACACCGGCATTGGCATTCCGCCAGAGCATATTCACCGCGTTTTCGAACGTTTTTACCAGGTCCGGACGGATGAAAAAGACACCGACGGAAGCGGTATCGGCCTGGCCTATGCCAACGAACTGGCCCAAATCATGAACGGCCGCCTGGAAGCCAGCAGCCAACCGGGTGAAGGCACAACCCTTCGGCTTTATCTTTCACAGCATAATACGCTTGCATTCACACCGGCAGAAAAATCAATTGCCCGGCGCCCGATAGCGCCCGAACCAGTCATCGTCGCCGCAACCGACCCTTCTCTCCCCCTTGTGCTGCTGGTAGAAGACAACCCCGACGTAGCCCAATACACGGCCTCCTGCCTGCTGGGCCGCTATCAGGTGATTTACGCCGAAAATGGAGAAATTGGGGTAAAAAAAGCGCTGGATGCTACGCCCGATCTGATCATCAGCGACGTGATGATGCCCGCAATGGACGGATACGAACTTTGCCGGACGCTCAAATCTGACCCTCGTACCAGCCATATCCCGGTCATATTGCTGACCGCCAGGGTCGACGAAGTCAGTCAGGTGCAGGGCTATCAGTTCGGCGCGGATGTTTATTTGAAAAAGCCGTTTAATCAGGAATCCCTTTTACTTCAAATGGACAACCTGATGCGGCTGCGCTCGTCCATTCAAGACAAAATAACAGCCGGTTTGCTCGTCGAAGAACATACGGTCGCCCCACCCTCTTCTTCCGGATTGTCGGGACAGGAAATTTTTGTCCGAAACGTACTCGAACTCATCGAGGCCAATTACAACAATCCCGACTACGGAGTGTCAGACATGCAAAAGACCCTGCTCATGAGCAGTACGCAATTGCACCGCAAACTGACCGCCCTCACCGGCCGGTCGCCGGGGCAATTGTTGCGCCGCTACCGCCTCGAAAAAGCGAGACAACTGCTCGTCGAACGAAGCGAGCTGACGGTTGCCGAAATCGCTTATCGGGTCGGTTACAAAGATCCCAACTATTTCTTCCGCGCCTTCCGGGAAGAGTTCGACGTGCCACCCAACACGTATAGAAAAGGGCTTGCCTGAAAGTGTCCCCTTGGTAAAAATGTCCAGTATTCTGGGAAAAAAATACTGTAGCGCCGCCTGCCCGCCCCGCTAATTTTGCCGCTGTTTATACAACTATAGGGTTCAAAAAATTACAATTGTTACGGCCCACTTTGAAAAATCGTAACAGTACGGTTTATAGGGAGCAAAGTGGGCTTGTAACAATTCTCCATCGATAAGTACAAAACGAAAAACACGGAATAAGAGCATTCATTCTCAGCGAATGATCTATGATTGACTGTTTACTCAGGCTCTGGTAATGACCAGGGCCTTTTTGATGCCCCAAGGGGAGAGAAAAGTTTTTTTGGGGAGTAAAGAGGACTTAATTTCACGGCGTATTTACCCCCAAAGAGCCCCTCGAATCCGGCGACCACTCATGTGTACCGTAAGTTATCTCCCAGCCGCCACAGGCTTTGTACTGACCCACAACCGCGACGAGGCGCCACTTCGCTCTCCCAATCAACTGATCGTCGAGCCGGTCGCAGGCGCTTCCCTGCTTTTCCCCAAAGACACCCTGGCCGGCGGCACCTGGATCGCCGCTTCCGATACCGGACGGGCAGCCTGCCTGCTCAACGGCGCCTTCCTGCGCCATACCCGCCAGCTGCCCTATCGGCGCAGCCGGGGGCTCGTACTGCTCGACAGCTTTGCGTACGAGCAGCCACTCGACTTCGCTACTTCTTATCATTTCGATCAAATAGAACCCTTCACCTTCCTGTCGTTCACAGCCACCCAATTGCTCGAACTCCGCTGGGACGGCCGCGAACGACACATCAACCTTCTGGATACCCGACAAGCCCACTTCTGGTGCTCGGCCACACTTTACACCCCCGAAATACAAGCCCTGCGCCAACAGGTTTTTCTCGACTGGCTCGCCCAAACACCCCAGCCCACCTCGCCCGAAGCCATTCTGCACCTGCACCGGACCGGCAGTATCGGCGACCCCGAGCAGGATTTTGTCATGAACAGGGCAGGCCGCGTGCAAACCGTCAGCATCACCCAACTCGTATTGAATAACAACCATTGGCAAATGGACTATTTCGATCTGCCGGGCGGCGCCAGCGACCGGCAATCGATGTTTTGGCAAAAAATGGCCGCCACAGGTTTACACTGACGCTGCTCCGGCTATTTTCGCCTTCTCTCCAACCCTTTTATCTGTTTTTTATGAATGCCAAACAAGGAACAATCCTGATCGCCGACCAAATGGCCGAATTACTGGCCGCATTGAAACCGGCTTCTTTTTGCACTCCCTTGAAAATTTTGCATGGCAGCAGCATCGGGCAACATTTCAGGCATATTCTCGAATTTTATACCTGCCTGATCGAAGGCTGCGACAGCGGCATGGTCAACTACGGCGGCCGCCGCCGCGAACAACGCATCGAAGAAAGCCCTGCCGCCGCACTCGCCGTACTCGAATACACCATGACCATCGTGGGACAACTCGACGAACAAACCACGATACTGGTTGAAAGCGAATTCTCCGACCGCGGCAGCGACAACCGACCCGCCTATCCGTCTTCCATCGGGCGCGAATTGCAATACGCCTTCGATCACGCCGTACATCACCTGGCTATTATCCGTATCGGACTGGAATCCTCTTTCCCCGACCTTGTCGTGCCTGCCAACCTCGGCGTCGCGCCTTCGACCCTGAAATACCGGAAAAACACCGCGCACGACACAGCGCTGCTGCACAACACTCAGGACTAACCGCCGCCACACCGGCTACAGACGCCCGCTCCTACCCGCCTTGAATACGTTCGAATTGCTTCTTTTCCGTTTTCGGCTCTGGCGTATCCGCTGGGGCAGCTGGGAATACTGGCCTTTTTGGGCCGCCGTTGCACCGCTTGCCCTGATTTACCTCTGGTTTGCGCTGCGCCTGCGGCGACTGTTTTTCATCTCCACGGTCAACCCGGCCATTCCGCTCGGCGGGTCGTTCGGCGAATCAAAATCCGACATTCTGCGATTGCTGCCTTCTGAGGCGCTCCCAAGATCCGTATTTATCCGCAGCGGCGCCGGGGCCGAACAGGTATTTCAACAACTGACCGAAGCCGGTATTTCGTTTCCGGTCATTGCCAAACCCGACGTGGGCGAACGCGGTTTTTTGGTCAAAAAAATAAACGACCCGGCTACCCTCGCCGATCACCTGTCGCAATTTCGGGTCGACTTTATCGTGCAGGAATTTTTGGAGCACCCCCTGGAATTCAGCGTGCTGTTCTATCGAATCCCCGGCGACCGACCAGAGTTCGGCATTAGTTCGGTTTGCCGGAAAGAATTTCTGAGCGTTACGGGCGACGGCCGGAGCAGCATCCGTCAACTGATGAAACGACAGCCGAGAGCGGCACTCCAGCTCGGTCGTTTTGAACAGGAAAAGCCCGAATTGCTCGCAGAAATCCCTGCAGACGGCGAGTTACGGCGCATCGAAACCATCGGCAACCACTGCAAAGGCACTGCATTTCTCAATGCCAACCACCTGATCGATCAGCACCTGCACGCCGCGTTCGAACCGCTTTGCAGCCAGCTCGATGGCGTTTTTTACGGCCGTTTCGACCTGAAAACGGCCAGTATCGAAGCCCTGAAAAGAGGCGAGGTCAAAATCATGGAACTCAACGGCGTACTCAGCGACCCGGCGCACGTGTTCGATCCCACACACGGCATCTGGCGGGCTTACCGCGATTACTACCGGCATTGGCGAATCATCAGCCGCATCAGCAGGGCCAACCGGCAACAGGGCATGAAAGACGCCAGTTGGCGCGAAGTATACAGGCTTTGGAAAGAATACCAACTCGCCAAACAACTTCCGTAGCGCCTTATTCCGATTCGTACATATCGCGGTAATAAATGAGTTGCCACTCGCCGTCGGGGCGTTTGGCAAAACGCCGCTCGAGGGAAAACTCGCTCCCCGGCGTCCGGATACGTTCGATCACCATCACATCGCCCAGCGGTTCGAATTCCTGTACAAATTCGCCGGTACTGAAATCTACTTCGTGCTGGAGGTTCCAGTTTTCAGGCGTCCATTTGATCTCCTGCAGGTCGACCGTCCCGCTGTCGACCTGATTGGCCATTTTGCCAGACAGCGGCCAGTCGATATGGCCCATTTGAAACACGCTGTCGCGGTGAAACTGCCGGTAAAAAGGAACAAAATCAGCCGGCAGGCCGGCAGTGTTGAGCATGGTTTCGGAGGGCTGTTCGGGCAATTTGGCGCCCGAGGGGTTGTTGCGGCAGGCCGTAAAAACAGCCAGGGTCAGTAAAAGGCCAAAAAGTAGTTTCATGGCAAATCCAAGAGTGAGTTTTGGCGCGCGAAGGTAGCGCGGACAGAAAAATACAGGCATGCTCTGAACGACAGAATCGAGGGTATATTTGCCCGAAGAACTCGCTTCTTTAAAGAAATGAAAGGAATCTATACCATTGTCCTGCTGGTTTTGTCCAATGTGTTCATGACGTTCGCCTGGTACGGCCACCTGAAATTTCAGCACCTGAAATTTTTTCAAAAAGCCGGCTTGTTCGGTCTGGTGATCGCCAGCTGGCTGATCGCCTTGCTGGAGTACAGTCTCATGGTGCCGGCCAATCGTATGGGCTATCGCGACAATGGCGGGCCGTTCAGCCTGGTTCAGTTGAAAGTGATTCAGGAAGTGATTACACTGCTGGTTTTCACGGTATTTACCCTGATTTTTTTTAAAAATGAAACCCTGAAATGGAACCACTACACGGGTTTTGCCCTCTTGGTGCTGGCGGTCTATTTCATCCGAAAATAAGTTATGAACATCACCGTCCTATCTGCCGGGGCCGGCAGCGGCAAAACCTATACCCTGACCGGCAAGTTGGTTGAACTGCTCTCTGCCGGAGTACGGCCGGCGGGTATCATGGCCACTACTTTTACCAAAAAAGCAGCCGCCGAATTGCAGGAGCGCGTCAGGGTCAGGTTGCTCGAAGCGGGCCAGACCGAGGCCGCCAACGAATTGGGTCAGGCACTGATCGGCACGGTACACAGCATCGGCGTCAGGCTGTTGCAACGCTTTGCATTCGAGGCAGGCGTATCGCCCCTGGTGGAAATTATTGCGGAGGGCGACGAACAGCGCCTGTTCAACGAATCGCTGTCGCAGGTACTGACCGAAAACCGCATCGAGGCGCTCAATACCCTGGCGGAAAAACTGGGCCTGAGCAATCGGAAATTCGGAGAGGCGTACGACTGGCGCCGCGACATCCGCGACCTGACCGACGCCGCCCGGGCCAATAATTTCTCCCGCGAAACCCTCGAAGAAAGCAAACGGCGCTCCTGGCAATCGTTCGAACAACTGCTCCCGCCCGCCCAGCCGACCGACCCCGTCGTCTGGAACAACCGGCTGATCTCGATCATCGATCAAACCCTCGAAGCCCTCGATGCCAATGCGGCCGACGAAACCAAAAAGACCCGCGACACCGCCGAAATGGTGCGCGGCATGCAAAACCAGCTCCGCTGGCGCGGCGAGTTGTACTGGAAAGAATGGGCCAAAATCGCCAAATCGGAAGTCGCCGTCAAAAGCCGAGAACTGTACCAGCCCCTGCGCGATTTCGCCGCCAGCCACGACGAGCATCTGCTATTCAGGGCCGACATCAAAAATTTCATCGAACTGCTGTTCGACATCGCCACCGACGCCCTGACGGAATACGAAGAATACAAACGCAAACGCGGCCTGATCGACTACACCGACATGGAATGCTACGTGAGCCGCTTGCTCCGCATCGAAAGCGTGCGCAACACGCTCCGCGAAGAACTCGACCTGCTGCTCGTCGACGAGTTTCAGGACACCTCCCCGATCCAGCTCGACATCTTCCTGCAACTCAGCGCTCTGGCCCGGCAATCCATCTGGGTGGGCGATCCCAAACAAAGCATCTACGGATTTCGCGGCGCCGAACCGGCCCTGATGAAAGCCGTTGTGGATGCCACGGGCGGCATCCGGAAGGAGAATATTTTGAAAAAATCGTGGCGCAGCAGGGCCGACCTGGTTCATCTAAGCAACGCCATCTTTACCCGCGCATTCAGCGATTTGCCGGCCGAACAAATTGTACTCGAACCGTCTTTCACCAAAGACAAAGAACTGAACGGCGCCGACCGGGACGCCATCGTCCACTGGCATTTCCGCTCCGAACTCGACGAGCGCAAGACCCCCGGCTCGCCCTGGCTCGAAAACTGCATCGCCGATCAATTGCGCATCCAGCTCGAACAGGAATGGCCCGATTACAACAAAAAAAGAACTCATCTGCGCCCCGTTCAACCGGGCGACATCGCGGTGTTGTGCCGCAGCAACAAGGCCTGCCAGGACATGGCGGAAGCACTCCACTGCACTGGTCTGCAGGCCGCCATTGCCCGTACCGGCCTGCTCGATACCCCCGAAGCGCGGCTGGTGATGGCTTGCCTGAAATACCTGCTCACGCCATCCGATGCGCTCAGCATAGCGGAAATACTGATGCTGATCGGGCATAAAAACCTCGCCGACCTCGCCGATGAGCGGCTGGATTGGTTGTATCAGGAGTCTGAAAGCCGAATGCCGTGGGCTTCCGATGACCCGTTCATGCAACGTTTGGCCGAACTGCGCCACCTGATCGCCGACCTCAGTGCATCCGAAATTCTGAACCTGCTGCTCGACGAACTCGACCTGCGTCGCATTATTGTCCGCTTCGGCAACACGGCACAGCGGCTCGACAACG
>JAEUUU010000071.1 GCA_016787345.1 Saprospiraceae bacterium
GACGCCGACCAGATCGCCCAGCGGAGGAGCGGAGAACAAACAGGGTTGAAAACTGACGTCGTCGATGGCAATGGCCGGCAAAAACCAGCTAAAAAAAACACTGTTTATTTCCAGGGTGACACTGGTGTTCGGGCCACTGTACCAGGTCCCGCACAACTTCGTCCAGGTACAGGTCGGCGGATTGGCCAGATTTCCGCCATAGCTTCCGATGGATTTGCCGTTGGCCGTTACTTCGGCCAACACGAGCGAAGCGCTTTTCACCGGATTAACCCAGGCCGAAAAAACATAGTACGTATTGGGCGCCACGGCGTAGGTGTTCGACCAGATCGGTAGAGTAGCCGTGCCCGTATTGGGCGTACCGTATGCGACCAGCATGTTGCCCGTACCCGAGGTATGATCGGTACAAGGCTGGAACGTACTGTTGATCGTTTGCGGGTTGTTGCCCACCCAGTACTGTCCGGACAACAAGGGCGGATTGCCCGTATTCTGGGCATAAGCGCTGCCGAAACCTCCGGCAGATGATAAGGCGGGATTGGTCACCAGATTGCCGGAAGGAGAGAATGGCGCAGGACAGGCACAGGGCGGCACTGGTATCCTGCAAAAACTGAAATCCTGCACCAACTCGTCACCGCTTTGCAAATTGACCAGCTGCAGACCCAAAGCAGGCAGGGAAGGCAGCCAGCCGGGTTGCTGAACCGCCCTTACATAATAATAGCCCGGCGGCAGGCAATAGGTACACTTGTATTTGCCCTGGCTGTCCGTAAATATTTCGGTCACAACATTGCCCAGGGTATCCAGCACCTGCACCGGCCAGTCGGCGAGCACGGGCTGATCGCCGTAGGGCATCGAGTCGCAGGCTTCGTAGAGCACCCCCGACAACCCGGCCAGCGGGTTCACGCAACGGCGAAAACTGATGTCGTCGATGGCAAAATCATTGCCCGAAGCCGTCGGGTTGAGGTCGTAAATGCTCAGCGTGATCGTATTGTAATTGCCCGCAAGAAAGGTTTCGCACCAGGGCTGCCAGTCGCAAGGGGTACCGGATGCGAAGATTCGACCTATTTCATATTGTACGTTCTGGCTGTTGACCAGCACGAACAACGACAAATTGGCCGGCGAGGCGCCCGTCAGCGAGGCCACCCAGGCGTCAAAAATATAGGGTGTAAAAGGCGTCACGGTGATGGTCTGGCTCCACAAGGGCGTGCTTGGGTTGGGGCCGCCGTTCACGACCAGCATGTTACCGCCGCCCGTGTGGTCGGCGCAATTGGAAAAACCGCCGTTGATGGCAGGCGGGTTGCTGCCGACCCAGTACTGTCCGGGCAGCAGGGGCGGGTTGCCGGTGTTCTGGGCGTAGCCGCTGCTGAATCCGCCGCTGCTGGAAAAATCGCCGTTTTGCACTAAGTTGACCACAGCGGGTTGTGTACCTGTCGGGCAGTTGCAAGGCGGTTCAATCGGCGGGCAATTGCCGAAATTAGCGACGCGTTGCTCCGAAATATCGAGTTCTACAAATACCTGGCCGTCGGCGGGCGCCTTGGGCGTCCAGCCGGGCTGGGCAATTTCACGGACCCAATAATACCCCTTCGGCAGATCGGAAAACCGGTATTTCCCGGTGCTGTCGGTCGCGGTTTCGGCCACGAGGTTGTCGTCGAGATCGAACAACTGAAAAACCCAGCCACCGAGCGGCGTCTGGTTGGTAAAAGGCAAGGTGCTGCACTCTTTGTACTTCGTGCCGATGATACTGGCGTCGGAAGGATCCAGGGCGCCCACCACGTTGAACCAGCTCAAACAACTCGTACCGGGCGGGCAATTGTCAATGTACTGCGCCGTCAGTAGGGCGGAATCCGTTTCGGCAATACACACATCCACGGCATATCCGGGCCCTGTGGGCACCAGGCCGCTGTCGTGCGTCAGCAAGAGTTCGGTATCGCTTAGCGGCGTGGCCGTCCAGCCGCCGGAGGTATTTGCGGCCCAGCTGCCGAAATTGCCCGATGAGAGGTAGAGTAAAATATCGTTGAAGCAATCGGGCGCCTGGTTGTTGTAAAACACACGGTAGCAGGCAAAATCGGTAGGCTGGACATTGATGATCAGCGAACCGCAATCGCCCGACTGAGCGCTGCCGCGAACCGGCAGCAGTGCCATCAGCGAACAGGCAACGAGGATGAATTTGTTGCAAACCGTTTTCATACAACTGGTTTTATCATTACGAAATATGGATGAATGCACTTTCCAAAAATTCACCCTTCCTGCGTACAGGGCCCGGTTTCATGATGTCTGGCAGGATCAGCCGGATATTTGGTCAATACTCCATGACAAGCGGTATTTTCGGCGGAGGCTGTGAATGGGGTAACAAAGCCCGCCCAAAGGGGATCTTACGCTGAAAAATTGCGGCGACCCCTTGGCTTCAATCTGCTATTTTTGACGCACAAAGCGACCATTGCATGACTTCCACTTTGCGTGTTTTTATTGTTGACGACGAATTACACTGCCGTGCCCTGCTGCGCAATTTATTACGCGACGTTTGTCCGGAAACCCAAATCGCCGGGGAGGCAGGCTCCATTACAGAGGCAGCGGAGGCCCTGCGGCACACCCGCCCGGATTTATTGTTACTCGACATCAGCTTGCCCGATGGTACGGGCTTCGACCTGCTCGACCGCTTTCCGCAACCCGATTTTCGCGTTATTTTTACTACTGCCCACGACGAATTTGCCCTGAAAGCTTTTCGTTACAGCGCCGTTGATTATCTACTCAAACCCGTCGATCCCGATCAACTTGCCGAATCGGTACACAAAGCCGGGAGACAAACGCCTGCCGCTTCCTGGCATCTGCAACTCGCGCAATTGAGGAATCAAAATGCCACGGGCAACTTCGACCGGATCGCCCTGAATACCGGCGACGGCTTGCTGTTCATCCAAACCTCCGACATCCTTTACCTCGAAGCCAATGGCAATTTCACCTACGCCTACCTTTCCGAAGGCGAGCGGCATCTGGTAAGTAACAATCTGAAAATGTTTGAGGAAATCCTGCCCGAACCGGGCTTTTTCCGGATACACCAGTCTTACCTGGTCAATACTCAACGGGTCAAAAAATTTTTAAAAGAAGACGGTGGCTACGTCATTATGCAGGACGGGGCCAAATTGCCCCTTGCACGGCGGAGAAAAGACGACTTTTTGCGCGGTCTGATGACTTGAATTTGCTTTATCTACGCCTCATGACGCCTGGTTCTCAGCATGGAATATTGCATAAACTCTTACAAACCAATATAAACCTTATAAACCTCGCACTCAAAGCTTCCCGGCGAAAAGTGTATGATAAAAAGGGGCAAACTGCCATGCAGCCGCCCCTTCAGGTTTTCTCTTAAATCAGTTTTGATCAGGCCTCTCGCCTTTTTAGTTCATCCCGGATTTTGGCTGCCATCTCGTAGTCTTCCGATTCGAGTACCTCCTGCAATTTACGTTGCAGGATCTCTGCTGAAAGGGTTCCGAGGTTTTCGCTGCTCAAGCCGGCCGCGGTGACCTGTCCGGCTTCTCCGCCCTGAGCGATATCCTCGTCCTGGTCTTCGAGCACGACACCGGCTGCTTCCAGAATAAAATCATAGGTATAAATCGGGCATTCAAAGCGCACCGCCATCGCAATGGCATCGCTGGTGCGGGAATCGATTTCGAATACTTCGCCGTTTTTGACGCATACCAGTCGGGCATAAAAAATCCCGTCGAGCAGGTTGTTGATCACCACTTCGCGCAGTTGTACGTCGAAGGTATCGAGGGTATTTTTGAACAGATCGTGGGTCAGCGGGCGGTTGGGCACCATGCGTTCCATTGCCACGGCAATGGCCTGCGCTTCAAAACTGCCGATCACAATCGGCAAACGGCGCTGGCCCCGGCGTTCTCCCAGCACGACTGCATAATTGTGCGACTGGGTTACGCTGTGCGACAATGCCACTATGTCCAATTCAATACGTTTCATGCCAAAATGCGTATGATTTGCCTTTTGAGGGCTCAAAAATAAGGCTTTAAAGCGGTCTTTAGTATCACTGCTGGGCTTTGAATTTCTTCACCGCCTCGGTCAGTTTGGGCACTACCTCAAAAAGATCGCCCACTACCCCGTAGTCGGCCGCCTTGAAAAACGGCGCTTCCGGGTCTTTATTAATCACCACGATCGTTTTGGAGTTGTTGACGCCGGCCAGGTGCTGAATGGCGCCGCTGATACCGATGGCGATGTAAAGATTGGGGCGGATGGCGATACCGGTCTGGCCCACGTGCTCGTGGTGGGGCCGCCAATGGCTGTCGGCCACCGGGCGGGAACAAGCGGTCGTAGCGCCCAAAACCGAGGCCAGGTCCTCCACGATGCCCCAGTTGCCGGGTTCTTTCATGCCCCGACCGGCCGATACCACCACTTCCGCTTCGGGAAGGGGCACCGTGCCCTCCTGGGTTTTGACCTCTTTTACCTTGACGCGGGCTGCCGGCGGCGCAATGCTCAAAGCCTCTGCCGAAACAGGGTTGCCGGAGGCATCCGGACGCACGGCGTTGCCCATCAGGGAAACCACTTTGACCGCGCTGGTGATGTCGAATTCAGCAATTGCCTTGCCGGAAAAAACCGATTTTTTGACCCGCAAGGCGGCGCCACCGGCATTGGGCAGGGCATTGACGCCCGATACCAGGCCGGCATCGAGGCGCACGGCCAAGCGGCCGGCAATGGTCTTGCCCGTCGATGTATGGCTGAGGACGACCACGCTGGCGCCCAGTTGTTTGGCAGCTTCGGCGAGCACCTGGGCATACACCTGGCTGTCGATCTGATTCAACGCATCGGCCGATACCTGCAACACCCGGGCAGCGCCGTAGCGGCCGAGTTCGCCGGCGTTTTGCGCCGCGCCAAGCACGATCGCGGCACAACTTGTACCCATCTGATCGGCTAATTTTTTTCCAAAAGTCACCGCCTCGAAAGCGGCTTTTTTAAACTGACCACGCGGACTTTCCGCAAAAACCAAAACCATGATGAAAGGGTGGGTTGAAAATGGTTAGGGGTTGATGAGGGTGGATGAGGGCTGATGAGGTTTATAAAAAGGGTAGGCAATGCCCTCGATTTATAAACCTTATCAACCCTTATCAACCCTCATCAACCCTGTTTAAATCACTTTTGCTTCTTCGTGCAGGAGTCGGACGAGTTCGTCCATTTGGTCGGGCTGCACCAGTTTGACGCCTGCTTTGGGCGGCGGGAGGGTAAACTGGGCGGCCACCACGTTTTCCTGATACGGTACGGCCGGCACAACTTTGAGCGGCTTGGTATTGGCAGCCATAATGCCGCGCATGTTGGGGATGCGTTGTTCAGCCATGCCTTTGGCAGCGCTGAGGACAAAGGGGGTGTTGACTTCCAGCACTTCGATACCGCCTTCGATTTCGCGCTCGAGCGTGGCGAGATTGCCGTTCACATCGAGTTTGGAAGCATAGCTGACGTAGGGCAGATCGAGGTATTCGGCCGCCATAGCGCCAACTTCGGAGCCGTTGTAGTCGATGGTTTCCTTGCCGAAGAAGACGATGTCGAATTGCTCGTTGCGGGCGTATTCGGCGATCTGTTTGGCCACGAAACCGGCGCTTTTCGGGTCAGCGTCGATGCGGACCGCTTCGTCGGCGCCGATGGCCAGGGCCTTGCGGATGGTTTTGTCGTTGGCAGCCGGACCGACGTTGAGCACCACGACGGTGCCGCCGAGGGCTTCCTTGAGTTCGCAGGCCCGGACGAGCGCGTACCATTCGTCGTAGGGGTTCATGATAAATTGTACGCCGGCAGCGTTGAATTCCTTCCCGTCGGCCGAAAAGGAGATTTTAGCGGTGGTGTCCGGCGTTTGACTGATGCAAACAAGCAATTTCATGGTGGATAATGTGCTTAGTCGGTCAAATTATTGATGGGCGAAAATTTGCCCGTTACCTTTGGGGCGCGCAAAGGTACTATTCTGCGCGGAGCTCTAACAATTCGGCGCATTTTTCGTTTAAAAAAACACATGAGCAAACGACTTCCCATCCTGTTGAACCTGCTGGAAGCCAATCCTTCCGACGCTTTCGCCTTGTTTGCCGCGGCAAAGGAATACGAGGGTATGAACGACGCCGGACAGGCCCTGCATTATTATGAAAAATTGCGGGCCACCGACCCCGCCTACGTCGGCCTTTATTACCACCTGGGCAAACTGTACGAACGGCTCAACAACCCCGACGGCGCCCTCGACGCCTATCGTCAGGGCTGCGCAGCAGCTCGTCAGGCAGGCGATCAGCACGCTTACAACGAACTGATGGGCGCCCGGCTCAACCTCGACCACCCGCACGACGATGAAATTTAACCCCCTGCACTACCCTGCCCTGCTGTTGCTTTGTCTGTTGCTTGGGTCGGCTGCCGACAACGGTTGCCGCCGTCACAGAAGCGACGACGTCAAACCCGCTACCGAGAACCGGCCGAGTGATTATCTGCTGGCGCAACTTCAAAAAAACACCCGTTCCGAGGTGCGCTACTTCTCCGCCCAGGCAAAAATTTTCGCCACGGGCGACGTCGATCCGATCAGCGCCAATGCAAATATCATCTGGATCAAAGACAGCGTTTTGTGGCTGAATGTCAGGAAGTTCGGTATCGAAGCCGTGCGGGCGCTGGTCACCCGCGACTCGGTATTCATCCTCGACCGCCTCAACGACACCTATACCGCCCAGGGCCTTGAAAGCCTGCAGCGCAACTACGGCCTGCCCGGCGGATTCGACCTGCTTGGCAACCTGCTCATGGGCTCGGCCTGGGTACCCGCCGACGCCGGTCAGTGGCAGTCGGGGCTCGACGACGGCCTGCACCGGCTCAGCGGAAGCAACAACCGTTTGACTGCCAATTATCACCTGGAAGAAAACGGCTGGCGGCTACGCCACGCGGCTTTTCTGGACAAACGCGATGCCCGGGCATTAAGCCTTGATTTTGAACAATTTAAAAAACTGTCGGGCACACCCGCCGCTTTTCCGTATTTTCGCCGCATCGCGGCATACAGCCCTGAAAGCGGTATGCTGCAACTTGAAATTGAACTCTCGGATGTCCAGATCAATGTTCCGAAACCTTTTCGATTCGAAATCCCTGCGCATTACCAGCGGTTGTAAAACCTTGCTGCTTTTGTTGGTTTTGCCCTTGCTTTTACCGCTGTCTGTCGGCGCGCAATCCAAAAAAGAATTGGAGGCCAAGCGCAAAAAACTGATCAAAGACATCGAGGTAACGGGCAAATTGTTGCAAAAAACGACCAAAACCAAAGAAGCAACCTACGATCGCTTTGTCGCCCTCCAGAACCAGATCCAGTACCGCGAAAACCTGATCGCTACCCTCGACGAGGAAGCGCAGGAAGCCGAAGACGGTATCGCCCGCGCATCGGCGGTCATCAATTCGCTCACCCGCGACGTGAATGCCATGCAGGACGAATACGGCCGGATGGTGCGAAACGCTTTCCGCCGCAAAATGCTGAGCAACCCGCTGCTCTTTATCCTCTCTGCCGACAACCTCAACCAGGCTTTCCGCCGCTGGCTTTTCCTCCGAAAATACGACCGTATGCGCCGCGATCAGGCGCGCGCCATCGCGGCTACCCGCGACATGCTTTCCCGCAAAATGGCCGCCCTGGAAGATACCCGCCGGGAAAAAGAAGCCCTGCTGGCCTCCATGCAGGATCAAAAAAGCACCCTCGACAACGAACTGGTGCAAAAAGACAATCTGCTGAAAAACCTGGCCAAAGACGAAACCCGCCTGCGCTCCGACCTCGAAAAAAAGCAGGCGGCTCACGAGGCGCTCAACCGAATGATCGAAAACGTGATCCAGGAAGAAATACAGCGCAAAACCGCCGAAGCGCGCAAACCCGTCGCTACCCCACCCGCTACCAAACCTTCCACGCCCGCCAAATCTTCGGGCACGAATACCCCGACGCCAGCGGCCGAAACGCCACCTCCGCCAGCAGCAGGCGAAGACGAAGTTTCTGTCAATTTCCGCCGCAACTACGGCAAACTACCCTGGCCCGTCGAAAACGGCTTTATTGCCCGCGGCTACGGCCGGCAAAAACACCCCACGCTCAAAAACATCGAAATCACGAACAACGGCGTCGATATCCGCACCGAAGAGGGCTCCTCCGTGCGCGCCGTTTTTGACGGAGAAGTCGCCGGCGTGCAATTTATCCCCGGTCACGACTACACGGTCATCCTCCAGCACGGCGACTATTATACCGTGTACTCCAACCTGGCTGAAACTACCCTGACCAAAGGACAAAGCGTCAAAAGCCGCCAAAGTATCGGCAAAGTGAGTACCAACGCCATCACAGGCGCCTCCGAACTGCACTTCGAATTGTGGTACCAGAAACAACGGCAGAACCCGGCGGGATGGATCAGGAAGTGATTGGGGGATTGGGGGATTGAACGATTGGGGGATTGAACGATTGGGGGATTGGACGATTGGGGGATTGGACGATTGGGGGATTGGACGATTGGAGACTGGACATTAAACCAACTGACTATGAATAAATTATCGTTATTGGCTTTTTGGGTCGCAAGCTGTTTGATTACCTGTACAGCCGTATTTTTTTATCCAAAATGGGAAAAAGAATACGATGAAGCAATATTAAGTTGGGACGTATCCGGCTACTACGCTTACCTGCCCGCCGCCTTCATCTATCGCGATCTGAAAGAGGCTGCATTTCTCGACCCTGTTATTCAACAATACAAGCCTACCCCGGCGCGTATGCAGGGTTTTGAGCATCCATCGGGACATTTCGTGCTGAAATATTCGATGGGTCAGGCGCTGCAATACCTGCCCTGGTTTTTGTGCGCGCACGTGCTGGCCGAGCCTTTGGGTTATCCGGCCGACGGCTTTTCAAAACCATACCAATATGCGATCGGTTGGGGGAGTTTACTGGTGGCGATTATCGGGCTCTGGTTTGCCCGCCGCAACTTGCTGGAATACTTTTCCGACCGGGCAACTGCCATTGTATTGCTCTTACTCGTGGCGGGCACGAACTACCTGAACTACACGGCTTTCGACGGAGCAATGACCCACAACTGGCTGTTCACAGCATACAGCTTGTTGATTTTCAGTACAATCAAATTTTACCGGCAACCGTCTGTGCGTTGGGCGGCCGCCATCGGCCTGCTTGTCGGGTGGATGACGCTGACCCGACCGACCGAGATAGTTTCTGTGCTCATACCCTTTTTCTGGGGAGTGGGCAACTGGCAGGCGCTGCGCGAACGTCTGCGCTTATTCAGCGTCAGTCGGGTCCAACTGGGTATCGCACTGCTTTGTGGTGGCGGTATGCTATTGCTCCAGATGGCCTACTGGAAATACGTCGCGGGCGAATGGATCGTATATAGCTATGAAGACCAGGGATTTAACTGGTTGCGCCCACATATCGTCAGCGTGCTGTTCAGTTATAAAGCCGGTTGGCTGACCTATTCGCCCATCCTGTTTTTGGCCCTCGCGGGTTTGTTTTTGTTAAAAAAACAACAGCCTTCGCTTTTTCCTCCAATCTTCTTTTTTTGCCTCTTATTTCTGTACATCACCTCGGCCTGGAACATCTGGTGGTATGGCGGCAGCTTGGGTATGCGTGCAATGGTACAAAGCTACGCGGTATGGATATTCCCGCTTGCCGCATTTGTTAACTGGCTGATAATCAAGGGGGCGTGGGGCAAAATCACCCTGCTTTTCATCGCCATTCCGGCTTGCTGGATCAACTTGTGGTGGACCTATCAGGCGCACCGGCCACAGGGTCTTTTCGTCACGGAGCAAATGAACAAATCCCTGTACTGGCGGGGGCTTGATCCCCGGACTTCCGCACAGGACGTCAACCGCCTTTTGGATAATGCGGAGATCTATGACGGGAACAACCCCAAAAATCTCGAAACGCTGTTTCAAACAGGTTTTGAAAATGACACCGTCGCCGTTACCACGGAGCGGCCCATCAGCGGTCAGCGTTCCCTACGATTGAGCGGTGACATTCAATTTTCGCCGGAAATCAATCTGGAACTCCCTTCTGAGTACCACACTTCCAAATACTGGCTGCGCACCACGGTGACATTCCGGGCAGAGCCCAAGGAATGGGAATGGTGGCTGATGACACAAATGATCGTCCGTTTTTCGGCCGGTGGCGAAAAAGTAAAAGACAATATGCTTCGCCTCCAACGCTATGCCGACACCGGAATCACCAAAACGGTTTACCTCGACACACAAATTCCCGATCGCTACTTCGATAAAGTAACCGTCTTTTTCTGGAACGGAGAAGGGCAAAAGGCCATCTGGCTGGATGATTTGACGATTGAACGATTGGGGGATTGAACGATTGGACGATTGGGGGATTGAACGATTGAACGATTGGGGGATTGAACGATTGAACGATTGGAAGCACCCAGATTCAGGAGGCGTTTTTGATTGATTTTCAATGTTTTGGTTTAATTCGGTTGGTTTGAAGTTGATATTGATATTATATTCATCAAATCACATCGGTTTCTTAGAGTTGACGTTTAATGTATTGAATACTCATCCGCGAAAACTTGCTGCGGCGCTTCCCTCCAATGACGGGACTGGGGTCAACCAATCGTTCAATCCCTCAATCGTCCAATCGTTCAATCGTCCAATCCCCCAATCGTCCAATCCCCCAATCCCCTAGTCTTTTTTCTTTTCCCAAACGTTGTTTTCCGGATCGATATCTGCCATGCGGCGGCTGGGATCGATCTCGACTTTGGCGATCTTTTTGGCGCGTTCCGGAATTTCAAACTCGTAGAATGGATCTACCCAGCGGTGATCGGGCAGGACGGTGCGTTTCATGTTGTTTTCGGCGGGTTTGGCGCCGCGCATACTTTCGAGTGGCGCGTAGAATAGTTCCTGATCGCCATCGGTGTAGGTCACTACGATATCGAGCGGCATGGCCATATTGCCTTTGCGGCCGATGACGACACGGGTGGTTTTGCGGCCCTCAGCCTCGACCGTGTCGACCGAATAATCGATGGTATTGAGCGTGTTGACCCAGTCTTCCTTGTACCAGTCGAGTTCCAGCCCGCTTTGTTTTTCAAACACCCGGATACAGTCGTTGGCATTGGGGTGTTTGAACTTCCAGGTGTCGAAATAGCGCAACAGGCCGGCGTCGAAGGCGGGTTTGCCGATGATGTATTCGAGTTGGTGAAGGAATACAGCCCCTTTGACGTAGGCAGCCAGCGAGTAGGCATAGTTGGTCTGGAAATGGTCGGCATGCGTGGTGAGGGGCTCTTCCTTGCCACTGGTGGCCAGGGCGACGTAACCGGAATATGTGCCGGCAAACGGATTGTCTTCGGGTTGGCGTTTGCCCAGCAGACCTTTGCGGGCCAGTTCGTTTTCGACGATATTTTCGGCATAGGAAGTAAAGCCCTCGTCCATCCAGGCGTACAAACTTTCGTTGGTGCCCAGGATCATCTGGTACCAGGAGTGCAATTGTTCGTGCACCGATACGCCCACGAGGCTGTTGAGCGGACGGTTGCCGGTAATAAGGGTCGCAAGCGGGTATTCCATGCCGCCGTCGCCGCCCTGAATGAAGTAATATTCGTTGTAGGGGTATTTGCCGAAATGACGGTTCATGACGGTGCGCGCTTCGTCCATGATGGCCGGCAGTTGCTCCCATTGCTGGTCGTAGCCTTTGCCTTTTTGCCACACGAAGTGCATGATGGTGCCGTCGGACGCCTTGATTTTGGTGTGGGTAAAATCGGGGTCGGCGGCCCAGGCGAAGTCGTGCACGTTGGGCGTTTTGAAGTGGTAAGTGAGTTTGTCGCCGGCAGGCGGGTTGACGGTTTGACCGGGCTCTTCGTAACCTTTGCCGACTTCCCGCGGGTTTTGCAGGTAGCCGCCAGCCGCGACGAGGTAGCTTTTATCAATGGTGATACGGACGTCGAAATCGCCCCAAACGCCATAAAACTCCCGGGCGATGTACGGATTGGCATGCCAGCCCTGATAATCGTATTCGCAGAGTTTGGGGTACCACTGGGTCATGGAATAGGCCACGCCCTCGCGGCTGTCGCGGCCCGAGCGGCGGATCTGAATGGGCACCTGGGCGGTCCAGTTCATGCTCAGGACAGTTTTGCCACCTGGCGGAATGGGTTGCGCCAGGGTAACTTCGAGGATGGTTTCGTTGGTTTCGAATTTGGCGGGGCGGCCGTCCTGATTCAGGGAGGCCACTTTGATCCAGCCTTGTTCCTCTGGTTTGAGTTTCTGGATACGGGATGCGACGCGCGGGTCGGCGTCCTCCAGGCCACGGGAGCGCACGTCCATCATGCTGTTGGGCTGGAAGGCATTGAAATAAAGGTGGTAAAAAACCCGGTCGAGCGTGTCGGGACTGTTGTTCCAGTACGTCAGGGTTTGGGTACCGGTATATTGGTGTTTGGCGACGTCCATGTCGATCGCCATGTCGTAATTGACACGTTGCTGCCAGCGGTCGGGCTGGGCTGTGAGCAGGTGCGTGAGCAGCAGGGCGGCTGCGAGCGAACAGAAATGTTTGTGCATAGTGTAAGCTTTGGATGATTTGCAGCAATGATACGGCAAAGCGACATCCGGGCTGCTTTTTTCAGAAAAACGATACACGGGGGCGAGTGATCGACCTATCTTTGCCGCACGACCCGGCTTTGCCGGACAAAGATTTGTCCTAAGATTATGAAATTTCGTCTTGCCCTCGCCCTGATTCTGTTGGCCGCACTGACCCGTCTCGGCCTCAACTTTTTGCCCGCTCCGCCGCATAATTTTTCGCCGATTGCAGCCATGGGCTTGTTTGGCGCCGCGGTTTTCAGCCGCCGCTGGCTGGCGCTGGCCCTGCCGTTTGCGGCCTTGTTTATCAGCGACCTGGTCATCAACAACGTGCTTTACAGCCAGTTTTACGAGGGTTTTGCCTGGTTTACGTCGGTCTGGATTTATGCTGCGTTTGCCGGTGTGATGACCATCGGTCGGCTGACGCTGCGCAACAACACCGCTCCCGAGCGGGTGATTGCGGCCAGTGTGGCAGGTTCGTTGCTGTTTTTCGCCGTGACCAATTTCAGCGTTTGGCTGGAATCGGGCATGTACCCCAAAACCGGCGCCGGGCTGGCAGCCTGTTTCACCGCGGGGCTTCCTTTTCTTCAAAATACCGTTTTAGGCGACCTGCTGTTCTCCGGCGCCTTGTTTGGCGCCTACGCGTGGTTGGGCAAGCAGGCCATGGCAAGCGAGCAAGCCTGATTTAATTTCACTGTGCAGATTTGATCAATGGCTAAAACAGCAAACAGAAATCTTTCCCCCAAAAAGGTGGAGGAAAGCCGGACGGTCATGACCGAAATGATCATGCCCAACGACACCAACCCCATGGGTAATCTGATGGGTGGTTACCTGATGCGTTGGATGGATATTGTCGCCGCAATATGCGCCGGTAAACATTGCGAAGCGCACGTGGTCACGGCAGCCGTCGACCATATTTCTTTCCAAAACCCGATCCTGCTGGGCGACGTGATTACCCTGGAAGCCAAGGCGACCCGGGCCTTCAATTCTTCCGTTGAAATTTACGTAGAGGTTTTTGCCAACGACATCAAAGGGCAAAACCCGCGCCGCTGCAACCACGCCTATTTTTCTTTTGTCGCCCTCGACGACAAACGCAAAAACCCGATACCCGTGCCGCCGGTGTTGCCTTTGTCGAGTGAAGAACAAAACCTGTACGAATCCGCCGCCCGCCGACGCGAAATCCGCCTGGTGCTCGCCGGCCGCATCAAAGCCAAGGAAGCCACGGAAATCCGGAAGTTTTTCAACGATATGGACTGAGCCCTGCTTAGATTTTGATAATTTTTCCCTGATACCGCTTGTTGCAGGATTGGATACTGAACAAATAAACGCCCGGCAGCCAGTCGGCAGTCGAGATTTGTAAAGTATTGTCTGTCAAAGACTCCGCTCCCCGATACTGCCAATTGCCCTGCGCGCTCCACACTGCCCACTCGATGTTTTTACCGGGAAGATCCTCCATGGTGAGCCTGACTTGTTCGTTGGCCGGCTGAGGAAATACGCGGACAAGCGGCTGGCTGGACGAACTCGTGGTCTCAAGCCCTCCCGTGTTGAGTGTTACGCAATAATCTTTGACTTGCCCAAAAGGAAACCATTCGCAGGCTTCGGGCGGGACGCCCTGCATTTCCTTGAATTTCAGCATAATGCGCAACCTTGTAGGACCGAATGCCCAAAAATCGGGCGTTTGCAAAAAACCGCTGTAAGCCACGTCGACGGCAAAACCGGGGTCGAATGCCAACTCGCCCCAATCGTCGAAATCACCGTCGGCATTGAAGTCGACAAAAATGCGCATAAAGACCTTGGAGGCCGAACCAACATATCCGGGCCAGATGGTAACCGGTATTTGCGATGAGGGTAACAAAACCGGCAAATCGGATTGAATACCGGTAAAATCCTGGTAGCCGATAAACCCGCCCGAATTGTGCGACCAGGCGCCGATCTGAATGCCGGCAATCCATTCGGTATTGGCCGAAAGCCCCCCCGCAGTGCAGTACGAGGCGTCGGTGCAGGCGCCGCAGCCGGTTGTCGTGAAGAAATAGGTGGCGGAAAAAAGGGCGGTATCGGCGTTGCACAAGGTTTGCAAACGCATTTCGTAGGCAGTGCAGGGCAACAAACCCAGGCAACTTCCGCTCGTCGTATCAGACAGTGTAACCGAGGCCCAGGTATCGCTCCCTTGCGGTCGCCATTGCAGCATGTAACCGCTGGCAGCCGTGACGGGTGTCCAGTGAACCAACGTGTGGTAGGCGGTAATCGCGCTAAACCAAACTTGCGCGGGCGGCGTGCAGCAGCCATCGGTTTGAAACAGCAAGGGAGCAGTCCAATCACTGCCGGTTCCATTGTCGCATGCGGATTGCAGGGCAAATTCATACGACTGACAAGGACTGAGTCCGGACAGTACAAAGGGAGCGCCGATGCCATCCAGTTCGTTCCACAAAGCCTGCCCCAGGGGGCGCCAGCGCAAAACGGCAGCAGTTGCATTGCCGGGCATTTGCCATTGTAAAACAGCCTGTTCGGTGGAAACCGGGTCGGCAAACAACGCAAAAGGCGCCGGGCAATCGCTGCAGGTTTGCGCCTCGTTGTCGAGCAACTGGAACAGATTGAGCCGTCCGTTGCTGACCGTGACGCCGGTAAGCGCTGCATTGGAGGTCGCATTTTCCAACAGCTTCATTTTTACTTCGAATGCTGCCGCGGCGGGGTTGGTTTTGGTCAATGCAATCAGTTCGGGGCAGTCGGATGAATACAGCAATCCGACGGCTCCGGTCACATGAGGCGCGGCAAAAGAAGTACCGCTAAAATAGGCGTAGTTGCTTCCGGAAGCAGTTGTGAAAACGCCGTCGCCATAGGCGCCCAAATCGACGTGCCCGACGCCCCATGCAGCGTTGGGCGCAATTTGATCCGACTGGTTCAGGCTGGTTACCGCAACCAGATAATCGCTCGGGCAAGTGGTGGGCAAATCGCCCCATTGGTCGACGTCGATGGGCAAATTGGCAGTTGCAGCCACGGAGAGCACGCCCACCGATCCCAGCGTATCGAATGCCGCACACCACAGGGGCGAGTCATCAGGCTGGCCATAGTTAATGCCCCATGAACAATTTACGGCTACGACAAAAGCGCCTTTCTGGCCATTGCTCAGGTTGTAAAGGCGGCGCGCCTGCCACACGTAATCGTAAGCGGAAAGGATGAACGATTCGAGTCCGCTACCGGCGACGCACATGATTTTGGTTTGCCAGTTGACCCCGCTGACCCCGATGCCGTTGTTGCCATTTGCGCCGATTATACCGCTTACGGGCGTACCGTGTGTAGTCAGCAGGCCCGAAATCTGGTCGTTCTGAGCATATACGTTCCAGCCGCGTCGGTCGTCGGCAAAGCCGTTCCCGTCGTTGTCGATCTGATCGCCGGGAATATCGGCCCAATTTACCCAAAGGTTGGAGGAAAGGTCGGGATGACCGGCATCGAATCCGCCGTCGATCACCGCCAGGACGATGGTATCACCGGCGGCAGTCAACCCGCCCGTGCCAAGGTCCCAGGCTTCCGGCGCATCCAGATCGGCATTGGGAAGGCCGCCTCCTGCACCGGAATTGAGGTATTGCCATTGACTGCTGAACAGCGGGTCGTCGGGTATCGTCAACGAAGAGGACCTGATTTGCAGGATATGATCTGTTTGGGCGGCCAGTACTTCGGGCTGTTGGCGGTACCATTGCAGTGCAGCCAGAGTGGCGGTGGGCGTCGGTTCGCAGAAGACCAGCCAGACGTTCATCATCCGCGTCAGGCGCATGGGCGCCGGGAGGGAGTCGTATTTTTCAACAGTGGCGTATCGTTCGACCAGATGCTCCGGATGAATGGAATCGGGCAAACTGAGCAGCAAGCGCCCGGGCAAAAAATCGCTTTTACCCTGCGCCGTTAGAGCCGATACAGCGATCAGTTGAAAAATGCAGGCTAAAAGCAGCGAAATACGGCCGTTATTCATCTTCGGTTCACAATACAGGAGCAAAGTTAAGGGATGTAAACACCAAGGTGTCGCCAAGCGATTGTTGCGACATTTTTAGCAAATTGGGGAAAAAGTTGTTTTGCATGTCCTTACTTTACAGAGCGTAAAAATTTTGCCGCACACCAAATCATCTTTTGGAACAGGCCTTTACAATTACTTAACCCAAAACGGTCGGCAGAAAAAAAGCCCGTTCTGCCAAACAAAAAATTGCTATGAGTAATCCTCTACACTTTTACTACCCCTCGTTTGTCCGTTTTTTTTGCCTGGCTTTGGGGTTCAGTTTGTTGACGACTGTTGCGACGCAGGCTCAAAACAACTGCGATTGCACCAATTGCCCGCAGTTTATGCCCGACGGCTTTACCGGCACCTTTACCATCAACGTTCAAAATGCCAGCAATCCCACCCTTGGGCAAAACGGTCAGGGTGTTTGCGGCGTTGTGCTAAATTTTGACCACGAGTATCTGGGCGACTTGTCCATCACGCTGACCTCTCCTTCCGGCCAGACCGTTACACTTGTCGGACCGATTGGTTTTTTTGGCCCGACCGACGGTACCACCTGGAATGTAACATTTCTCCCTTGCGGCGACTCTCCCAACCCGGACCCCGGTTTTACGGCAAACTGGAACAACAATCAGGCTTGGGGGCTTTTTGGCAATTATTCCGGATCATACTACCCCAACAATGGGTGCCTGGAAAACTTCACGGGCCCTGTCAACGGCACCTGGTCGCTTACAGTTACCGATGGTCAGGCGGTTGACGTGGGTAACTTTTACGACTATGAAATCATCTTTTGCGACCCTTCCGGAATCGATTGTTTTTCATGTGCAGCCAATGCCGGCAATCTCCTGCAGCCCGACGTAATTGCATGCGAAGGTTCTAACAACCTCAACCTCGATCTGCCGCCCTCCTACCCCGCGGGTGTCGACCCGCCGCCGTCGCCCGAATATTCCTATACTTATGTGATAGCCGGAACCGGCGGTATTATTCAGGCTTACGAACCCGTGCCTGACCTGACCGCTTATCCGCCCGGCCAATACACCATTTGCGGCATGTCCTACTTAACTGCCCAGGAAGGAGACATTCCGACACCCAACGGTTCGCTTACCATCCAGCAATTGACCACGCAGCTCAACTCTTCCGCTCCCCCGTTTTGTGGAAAAATCACGACCAACTGCGTCAACGTGACCATTAATCCTGCCCCGCAAGACCTGGAAGAGTTCGTGGAAGTTTGCGCACCGCAGTGTTATGTTTTTTACAACCAAACTTATTGCCAATCAGGCACTTTTGTACGCAACCTGACTACCCCGCAGGGGTGCCCCTACACGGCCACGCTTTATCTTACGGTATACCAACCCTCGTTTAAAACGGTCAACGAGTTTGTTTGTGAAGACGCCTGCTCCCAAACACCCGGCTTTTCCTACGCCTGCTCGCCTGGCACCTATCAGGAGGTATTTACCAATGCAGCAGGCTGCGACAGTACGGTGACGCTGAACCTGTCGAACGTGTTCGTGCAAGCCCTCATCGCCCAGCCGGTTCCGACGGTCGGCTGTACCGGCAACGTAACCCTGTCCGGCTTCGGCTCCACCTCCGGCGCGGGCACCACCTACCTTTGGACGGCCAGCAACGGCGGCAATATCGTAGGGCCTACAACCAACATCAACGCCAGCATCAATGCCCCCGGCGACTATCAGCTGCGGGTGTGTCGTACAACCGCCGGTATCACTTGCTGCGACTCGATCGAAGTCGGCGTACAGGGCAACCAGAATCCGCCCGCCACGCCCGGCGCCATTACCGGCAACAATGCCGTGTGTTCCGGGCAGTCCTATACTTTCTCGGTAGCCGCGGTGGCCGGCGCCAGCAGTTATACCTGGACTGTTCCGGCAGGAGTGACCATCACGGCCGGGCAAAACACCAGCAGCATTACCGTGCAGTGGAACAGTACTTCCGGCGGTGACGTATGCGTCACAGCCACCAATGCCTGCGGCACCAGCCAGCCCAGTTGCCTGACTGTCAGCGCTTCACAAATCCCGGTGGCCACTACCCCGCAAGGCAACACCACCGTTTGCGGTAACGCAACCCAGAATTATTCCATTCCGGCCATTGCCAATGCTACTACCTACAACTGGACGGTTACCGCACCGGCTGTAATCAGCAGTGGGCAGGGCACCAACCAGATCACGGTCAACTGGAACGGCGCGCCGGCTTCCAGTACGGTTTGTGTCAGTGCCGGCAACAATTGTGGCAACAGCGCGCCTGTTTGTCTGCCGGTTACCGTCGGCTCAACACCAGCCAGTCCGACCGTCAGCGGCAGCAATTCCGCCTGTGCAGGCGGCGTGGCTACTTATACGGTTGCCAATGTGCCGGGCGCAACTTCGTACAACTGGACAGTTACCAATGGTACGATCACCAGCGGGCAGGGAACAAGCAGTATCCAGGTTAGTTGGAACGTCAATGCCGCTTCCGGCACCGTGTGCGCCAATGCCTCCAACGCATGCGGCGCCAGCACCGACAATTGTTTTAACCTCACTTTGAGCCCGGCGCCGGCGCAACCGGACATTACCGGCGACGCCACGCTCTGTGCCGGCTCCTCTGGCGATTATACGATTGCACCCGTTGGCGGCGCTACCGGTTACGTCTGGACGGTACCCGCTGGAGCAAGTATCAGCAGCGGCCAGAATACAACAGCCATCAGCGTTGCCTGGCCTAACGGAAATCCCGGCGGCAACGTCTGCGTCTCGGCGGCAGGCGGTTGCGGTACTGGTCCGCAAGACTGCTTCCCGGTTGTGATCGACGTAGTGCCGGTTGCCAATGCCGGGCCCGATGCCGCGATTTGCGGTACGCAGATTAGCCTGACTGCAGTACCCAGTGTTGCGGGCAGTAACGGCCAGTGGGTGCTGGCTTCGGGGCCAGGAACCGCCACTTTCGACAACGCCAGCCAGCCTGCTACCAACGTAACGGTAAGCCAAATCGGGCTCTACATTTTCCAATGGACAGAAACCAATGTCATTTGTGTGGATCAGGATTCGGTAAGCATTAATTTTAATGCCGCTCCTGCAGCCGGTTTGATCACGCACGACTGCGACAATACCAACCAGAACTTCACGGTTTCCTTCCCGGTTTCCGGCGGCGCAGCCCCCTATACGATTCCGGGCGGAACGATCAGCGGCGGTATTTTTACTTCCGATCTGATTCCCAACAGCCAAACCTATTCTTTCCTGATTACCGATGCCAACGGCTGCGTATCCGCGGCAATCAGCGGCGCATACAATTGTAACTGCGCGACCAATGCCGGGGCCATGGATCTGACAACGATCGACGTTTGCGAAGATCAAAATGCGACCGCCACACCTGTTTCCAACCCTCAATTCGACGGAAACGACATCGGGGCTTATGTATTACACACCAACAGCGGACCTTCGCTCGGCGTCATTATTGCCCAAAACGCCACTGGTGTCTTTGGCTTCCAGGCCGGCATGAATTACGGCCAAACATACTACATCTCCCATATCGCTGGCAACAACCTCGGCGGTTCGCCCGATCCGACCGACCCTTGTTTCTCCATTGCCCAAGGCCAGCCGGTGATCTTCCATCAAAATCCGGTCGCACTGGCCGGAGCGGATGTCGATACCTGTTCGCTGGAACTGGTCCTGGCGGCCAATAGCGGCATTGGTACCGGCGTCTGGAGCGTTGTCAGCGCACCGCCGGGTGGCAACATTACATTGACCAATGCAGGTAGCCCAGGCAGCACCGCCGCTGCCGATCTGGCCGGAACCTACACGTTAGCCTGGACGCTCGACAATGCCGGCTGTACCGCCTCCGATCAGGTCAATTTACTTTTACAACCCAACAATGCCGGTCAAATGGCATCCCAAACGCTCAGCGCTTGCGAAGGGGCTACAATTTCGGCCCAATACCTCGGCGGACAGGCATACGGCGCGGGCGACACCAGCGCATTTATTCTCCACACCGGCAACGGAACCACGCTGGGAACCGTACTGGATCAAAACCATACCGGTATCTTCGGTTTTGTCAACGGCATGACGTACGGACAGACGTACTACGTTTCACACGTCGTCGGTCTCAATTCGAACGGATTACCCGACCTGAGCGATCCCTGTCTTGCCGTTTCTCCGGGTCAACCCGTAGTGTTCAACCTCAATCCGATTCCCAATGCCGGCCCGGATGACGACAACTGCGGCAATACCCTGACGCTCAACGCCAGCAACGCGCTTCCGGGCACCTGGAGCATAGTAAGTACTCCGGCAGGCGGCAATTTGACTTTTAATGATGCGCAGGATCCTGCGACAAGCGTGAATGCAAGTGAGTTTGGCCAATATACTCTGCAATGGTCTGCTACCCAAAACGGCTGTCCCGGCTCCGACCTGGTCACGATCTCCTTTTTCGAAACGCCGGGCCTTGCCGATTTGACCCGTGATTGCGACAACGCCAATGAAAATTATACCGTTACGCTGACATTAAGCGGCGGTACGCAACCTTATGCCGTAAATGGAAATCCGGTAACCGGAAACACCTTTACCTCCCCTGCATTTGCCAACAACCAAAGCTACAACTTCGTGGTAACGGATGCCAACGGTTGCATCATGCCCGACATAAACGGCTCGTTCAGTTGCGATTGCGCAACAAGTGCCGGCACTATGAACCTGCAAACACTGCAAGCTTGCGAAGACGGGACCGTAAGCGCCCAGGCCAACGCCGATGCCAGCCTCGATGGCAACGACGTGCTTGCCTTCGTACTTCATACCGGTTCGGGGCCCGCCCTTGGCACTATCCTGGCCAGCAATACAACAGGAGAATTCGGCTTTTTGCCGGGCATGAGTTATGGGACGGAATATTATATCTCCCGAGTGGCAGGCACCGCTCTTGCCGGTGTGCCAGACCCCTCGGATCCCTGCTTTTCCGTTGCGCCCGGCCAACCGGTGATCTTCCTGCAAAACCCGATACCTAATGCGGGAGTGGATAATGCTGTTTGCGCTCAAATGATCAACCTGC
Source organism: Saprospiraceae bacterium (assembly GCA_016787345.1). Lineage (GTDB taxonomy): Bacteria > Bacteroidota > Bacteroidia > Chitinophagales > Saprospiraceae > M3007. Next base: position 21,509 of record JAEUUU010000071.1, read on the forward strand.
AAGCCGTGAATAATAATTTTTCCGGTTTGTGGACGCAGGTGTCAGGCCCCGGCACTGCTACGTTCAGCAGCGCCAGCCAAGCCGGAAGCGGCGTCACGGTCAGCGCACCTGGCTTGTACACATTCCGTTGGACGGAAACCAACAGCATTTGTTCAGGTTCGGACGTGGTTGAAATCACATTTAACGACCTGCCGGTTGTTGGTGTTATCGACGAGAATTGCAACGGGACGAACACCGCGTACACAATTGTATTTACAGTTACCGGCGGCAGCCCGGCTTATACGCTGAACGGAGTGGGCGGTTCGTTCTCCGGTTCGGTATTTACTTCACAGCCCTTGCCGAACGGCGCTCCGTACACGTTCACCGTAACGGATCAAAACGGTTGCACCTCTCTGCAGGTTTCCGACGCGCACAACTGTGATTGCGCAACCGATGCCGGTACCATGCAACTTGCGCCCCTGGCATTCTGCGCCGATCAGCCGGCGGTAGCAAGCTGGAACAACGACGCCCAGACAGATGCCGATGACCTGGTGCGATTTATTCTGCACGACCAGCCCGACAACAGCCTGGGGACCGTATTCGCCACCAGTTCGCAGCCCTCTTTCAACTTCCAGGCAGGATTACAGTTCGGCGTCACTTATTACATCTCCGCCATCGCGGGCAGCACCATGATCGGTGGAAACATCAACCTGAACGATCCCTGTCTGTCGATCGCCTTTGGCACGCCGGTTCAATGGAAGCCTATACCGACTGCCACTTTATCGGGCGATGCCACCATTTGCGCCGGCAGCAGCACCAACCTGACGTTCAGCGGTACCGGACAATTCCCGCTTACGCTGACCTACTCTGATAGCCAGAGCGGCCAGAACAGCATTACACTCAACAATTCGCAGCCGTTTGTCCTCCCGGTTCAGCCCACCGCCAGCACTACCTACACGCTTGTGTCGGTAAGCGACGGCACACAGCCAACCTGCGCCGCTACCCTCAATATTCCGGTACAGGTTATTGTAAATCAGCCGATTGAAGCAGGAAGCGCTGCATCGCCGTTTGAAATTTGCGCCGGACAAAGCAATATCGTTCAACTCGCCAGCCTGTTGGTTGGCGCCGACCCGGGCGGCTCATGGACCGAAACCTCGGCGATACCCTCTCAAGGGGGAAGTTTTAATGCTGTATCCGGAGCATTCCAGACGCAAAACCAGGCGCCCGGCACGTATTCGTTCCGCTACCTGATCGACGCGCCCGCGCCCTGCGCCGACGATGAAACAATCGTCAGCGTGATTATTCACCCCCAGACGATTGCCGATGCGGGCCCCGACATTACTCTGGATTGTATTGAAACCTCGACGGTTCTGGGCGGCCCTGCCACCAGCACCGGTTCGGGAGTGAACTACCTCTGGCAACTGAACGGTACTACGGTAGGAAACGCCACTGGGCCGAATCTGTCGGTGGAAGCCGGCGGCAATTACACCCTCGTCGTCAACAACAGCGCGGGTTGTTCGGACACCGACAATGTCGTTGTCGTAGTTGATAATGAGGCGCCGCAGGCCGGTCTGATTACAGTAAAAGACGTGCGTTGCTTTGGCGAAACAAACGGAGCGATTCTGATCGACTCGGTTGCAGGCGGGCAGCCGCCGGTATTGTTCTCGTTGAACAACAGTCCATTTACCGCCAACAATCTTTTTGCCGGATTGCCGGAAGGCGGGTACGTTGTCACGCTGCAAGGCGCCAACGGTTGCAGTTGGACGAGCGATTCACTTTTTATCGAAGAACCACCGCTGCTGGAAGCGTTGTTGGGTAATGATATTCGGGCCAAACTGGGCGACTCTGTGTTCCTCGAACTGACTACACTACCCATAAATACCCCATTGAGCGACATCGTTTGGAGTCCTCTGCTCGATTCCGCGCACGCGGGTACCAATGAGCAACGCTTCTTTCCGCTGCGCTCGTGGCAAATCAGCGTTATGGTCACAGATTCAAATGGTTGTACCGCCACCGATCGCATCAACGTGCTGCTCGACAAACGCCGGAATGTATTTATTCCAAATATTCTTGCACCTGCCAGCAGCGAAAACGGCTTTATCACGATCTATGGGGGGCAAGATGTCGTGGAGATCGAGTCTTTCAGAATCTTCGACCGTTGGGGAGAAGCCATTTTTGAAGCCTACGATTTCCAGCCTGAAGAAGTGGAGTGGGCAGGCAAACAACGCGGCGAAGAAGTTTTGCCCGGAGTTTATGTCTACTACGCCGTCATCCGGTTTATCGATGGAGAATCAGAAGTGTTCACCGGGGACATCACTGTATATCGCTGATTTTGAACAACTTATTATAAATTCAAAAACAGACTTATAATCACCCAGACATTAGAATATTGTAAGATATTTTAATAATCCAATGGAGCCAGGTCGTTAAAATGGCGGCGCGAAAGAATTTCAAAATAAAATTCTTCCTTCTTTTGCACCGGCTTGGAGGTGGAAAACTCCGCGACCTGACTCCAAACACGCCTTTTCCCTAGACATATCTTTCCTGTCCCGAATCAATTTAGTATTTAATCCTACCCGACATCCGCCCTGGTCGAACAGCTTGTGCGCGGTCGTCGGCACTCAGCTATTTTTGATTACTTAAACTACAATTCATGGTGAAAAGACTACTTCTTGTTTCCATGTTACTGGCCCAGGCAGGCTTGTTGCTGGCACAATTACCCGACCCTTGCCCCTCCAACAACACTCCGCCCGCCGACAACTGTATTGATGCGTGCATTTATTGTAACTTCAACGGCATTTCCAGTTCTACGACTGGCTATACCGGCGCTTTTGTCCCCGGTTTTTGCGGCACCATCGAAAACGAGCAATGGCTCGGTTTTATCGCAGGTGCGGGTTCAGCTACTTTTACGGCTACTCCGACCAACTGTCAAAACGGCGACGGTGTGCAAATTGCCCTTTTTGACGCCTGCGATTCGGATCCGATCGAATGTAACGGCGGCACGAACGGCGGCGGGAGCAACCCGGTTTCCATTTTCGCCAACCTCAACATAGGTTCCAACTACTTTTTGTTGATCGACGGGTACGCCGGCGACCAATGCAGTTTTACCATCACGGTAGATCCGCCGGAAGCAGTATCGGCTCCGCCCGTGGGGCCGGTAAGCCCTTTGCAGGGACCTTTGCAGGTGTGCCCGGGCGCCACCGTAACCTTTTCCGTGCCTGAAGTATCGGGCGCGGGGGGGTATAACTGGACAGGCCCGAACGGTACACTGATCAACGGCCAGCCTGTTCCGGAAACCGTCACCGCGGTAGACGGCGGCAACTCCGTACAGGTGACGTTCGGTGCGAACGGCGGCCAAATCTGCGTTCAGGCGGTCAACTCCTGTTTTAATGGCGCTACCGTATGCCGCAACGTTACCGTAGCACCGATTCCCCCCACACAACTCCCCCCGGTTGTTGTGTGTAATGAAGACCTCCCCTACGAGCTTCCCTGGGGCACCCAGGTGACCAGTTCGGGTAATTACCAGAATTTGTACGAGTCCTATCAGGGTTGCGACAGCCTTGTACGGATCAACGTCACCGTTAAACCGCCGATTATCAAAAACCTTCCGCCCATGGTGGTATGCGCAGGCGAATGCGTCAACATTTGCAGCGAACAATACTGCGACGGCGGCAACTATACGCATATCTGCGATTCATATCAGGGGTGCGACAGTGTAGTATTATTCACGGTCACGGTACTTGATCCCGTTGCCGAAATTCTGGCTAATGGTTCGATCACTTGTTCAACCCCCTCTCTTTTGCTTAATTCGGCGCCTTCGCAACCCGGAACGACAAAAATCTGGAAAATAATGCCCTCCGGAATTGTCGTCGGAACCGGCAATACGCTCTCCGTCGGACAAGCAGGCACCTATGTGCTGGTTGCCAGCATGTCGCAAGGCGGCGTTCAATGTGTCAAATCAGATACCATCGTCATCGATGCCAATAATACCCCCCCTACGCTTACCGTAAACGGGGGCGTGATCGGCTGCGGCGCCTCAACAACTACGCTTACGGCAAACACAAATGCCGGCAGCCCGACCTTCATGTGGAGCAATATGGCCAATACGCCGAGTATTACGGTTGGGACGCCAGGGCCGTACAGCGTCACCGTGACCAATACCTCCAATGGATGTACTGCCGTAGCCAACACCAACGTAACAGGCAATACCACACCGCCTACCGCGAGCGCTTCCGGCGGCACGCTTACCTGCGCGACAACGAGTTTGCCGCTAAACGTTACGACCAATGCGACAAGCGCCTTGTACAGTTGGTCGGGACCGAATAGTTTCAGCTCTAACATAGCCAATCCTTCGGTCAACACCGCCGGGACTTACACCGTGACGGTGACAAATCAGAGCAACAACTGCACGTCGACGGCATCGGCAGTCGTCAATCTTAACAATACTGTTCCCGGGGCAAATGCAATCGGCGGCACCATCGGGTGCAATAACCCGGTTGTTACGCTGAATGGCAGTTCGCCTACGTCTAACTCCAATTTTAGCTGGACCGGCCCCAACAGTTTCACCTCGTCTATTGCCAACCCAACCACCAGCAATGCCGGTACTTACACACTCACTGTGCAAGGCCCCAACGGCTGTACTTCCACGGCAACCACGATCGTCGATGGCGACGTGATTCCGCCTAATGCAGTGGCAAGTGTGAATGATATACTGACCTGTAATGTCACCTCGGTACCGCTCAGCGGTTCTTCATCGACACCGGGTGTAACCTATTCCTGGTCGGGCCCCAATAGTTTCAGTTCGAACCAACAGAATCCTTCCGTTGGCGCAGTTGGTAACTATGTGCTGACGGTTACCGGTACCAATGCCTGTACTTCGACCAGTACGGCCGTCGTAAACGGCGATTTTGCAGCGCCCAACGCCTCTGCAACGGGTGGCGTAATTACTTGTTTATCAACATCTACTACGATTTCCGGCAACTCCACAACCCCTGGCGCCACCTACGATTGGTCGGGGCCGGGCAACTTTATGTCGAATGCTCAAAACCCGACGGTTAACAACGTCGGCACCTATACCTTGACCGTTATCGGGACAAATGGCTGCACCTCGACTGCAACAGCCGACGTCAGTCCGGATGCCAACGTACCCAATGCCACGGCCGATGGGGGCACACTGAATTGTGTCGTCAATTCCGTAACCTTGAATGGCAATTCGACAACGCCCGGTACAAGCCTGAGCTGGACCGGACCCAACAGCTTTACGTCGACTTTGCCCAACCCGACGGTCGCCGATCCGGGTATTTACACCCTCACAGTATTGAACCCCAATAATGGCTGTACCGCACAGGCTACCGCCAATGTAGACCTGGACGACCTGCCGCCCGGCGCGACTGCAACCGGCGGTACGGTCACTTGCGCTACACCTTCCATTGCACTCGCCGGCGCCAGTTCGGGCGCCACTCCGACGTGGAACTGGGCGGGGCCCAACAGTTTCAGTTCCAACCTGCAGAATCCGCCTGTGACCGATGCTGGTAATTACCAACTGACGGTGACCGGGGCCAACGGCTGTACGTCGACTGCTACCGCGACGGTTATTGCCGATCAAACGGCGCCTCAGGCAACGGCCACAGTCGATGACGTACTCACGTGCTCGATTACCACTACACTGGTCAATGCAAGTGCCACCAGCGTTTCACAGCCGGTCTCCTTCGCATGGAGCACAGGGGCTCAAACCCCCTCGACGGTAATCGGAACACCCGGCGCTTATGATGTAACGGCCACCTCGGCCAACGGTTGCACCAACGTTGCGACAGTAACCGTTCAACAAGATATTGCCGCTCCTGATGCTACCGCGACGGGTAACACGATTGATTGCAACAACCCGCAAGTCCCCATTCAGGGCAACTCCGCAACAGCGGGCGTCAACTATGCATGGACGGGACCGAACAACTTCAATTCTCCATTGCAAAATCCGGATGTCCTCGACGATGGCACATACACGCTGACTGTAACCGGCCCAAACGGTTGTACGTCGACGGCTACTGCTATTGTTGCACTGGATACCGAATTACCGGTGGTAAATGCCCTTGTTGGCGCGGTACTGACCTGTGCGACGCCTTCCGTCCCGATCGATGCAACAGTGACCAACGGCACTTCTTCGATCCAAACGCTGAGCTGGACCGGCCCTAACAGTTTCTCCGATAGTCAGGAAGACATTTCAATTACCGAACCGGGCGATTATACCCTCACCGCTGTTTCTCAAAACGGATGTTCCGCCACCATTACAGTAAATGCCACGCAGGATATCGCTACCCCGGTAGCGGCGGCTTTGGGTGGAGAACTGACCTGCGCGACGACCAGTATTGCCCTCGACGGTAGTTCGACCACTTTGGGCGTGAGCTACAATTGGGATGGCCCCAACGGTTTTGTCTCCAATCTCGAAGATCCGACGATCGATCTGGATGGACTATATTTCCTGACGGTAACAGGCCCCAACGGTTGTATTTCAACTGCATCCGCCACGGTTACTTCCAATACAACGCCACCCGGCGCCACTGCTGATGCAACCAACAATCTCGATTGCGACGACCTGAACAGTTCATTACAAGGTACCACTACTGTATCCAATGCCCTGTTCGCCTGGACCGGCCCCAATGGATTCACATCCGATCAGCCCAACGTTAGTATTTCCGAGCCGGGCGTCTACGATCTGCTCGTAACCGGTCCGAACGGCTGTACTTCTACCGACAACGTGACGGTAACCCAGGACATTAACCCTCCCGGTGCTACGGCTTTGGGCGGCACGATCGACTGTTTCTCCGGAGAAGCGACGCTGCAGGGTAATTCACCAGCCCTGGGCGTGAGCTGGCTCTGGAATGGCCCCAACGGCCTGGTGCTGGCAGAGCAAAACCCGCAAGTCAGTACACCCGGTCAATACTTCCTGACGGTCACCGGCGCCAATGCCTGCACCTCCACGGCTACCGCCACGATCAACCAAAACACCGACGCACCGGTTGTCGATCTTACGGGAGGAGGCACTTTGACCTGCGCTCAAACCAGCCTGACACTCAACGGCAATATTCAAACTGCCGGCGCCACCGGTTTGTGGAGCGGACCCAACGGGTTTACTTCCGATCAAAGCAGTGTGACGGTCAGTGTACCCGGTGAATATACTTTCACCGTGACGGCACTCAATGGCTGCAAATCGGCGCCTATTATCAACGTATTTGAAGATGTCGCCGCACCGGAAGAAGTACTTGCGACGGGTGGCCTGCTGAATTGTACGTTTACCAATGTCACCTTGAATTCTTCCTCCATTACACCTAATGTGACGTACAGCTGGACGGGTCCGGGAGGTTTTGTCTCCAACGACCAGAACCCTGCTGTAACAAACCCCGGCACTTATGTAGTTACCGCCACCAATCCGGTAAACGGCTGTACGAGCTTTGCATCGGCCGTCGTAACACAGGACCCGACAGTACCCGATATTTCCGTCACGACCGAAACGATCGACTGCCTTACGCCCTCGGTCGTACTGGATGCGGTCACCACAACACCCAACGTCGACTTTGTCTGGACGGGCCCCAACGGCTTCACATCAACGGTGCAAAGTCCGACGGTAAGCGTATCGGGTAATTACTCGGTGGTAGCCACTGCTCAAAGCGGTTGCACCTCCACATTCGATATCGAAGTGCCGGAAAATACAAATGCTCCCGGCGTAACTGCACAAGGGGTTATTCTGACCTGTACGGAACCGACCAACACGATCACGTCCAGTTCGCCCACTTCGGGTGTGACGTATTCCTGGACGGGCCCCGGCGGATTCGTTTCCAGTCAGCAGAATCCATCCGTCAATCAAGTGGGTACCTACACAATTGTCACAACTAACCCGATCAACGGCTGTACATCCTCCGCCACAGTCGAGGTAGAGCCCGACGCCAGCATCCCGCAGGTAAGCGCTACCGGAGCAACAATTACCTGCGCGATTACCAGCGTTCAGATACAGGCCAGTTCCAACAACCCGGACGTGACCTACACCTGGTCGGGTCCCGGCAACTTCTCGTCCAACGTACCCAACCCGACGGTTACCATTCCCGGTAACTACACGATAGTTGTACAAGCGCCCAATGGTTGCACCAGCACAACCGGTACGACGGTAATTGGTGACACCAACCCGCCCGTGCTTTCGTTGGGCAACCCGGGCGAACTGGATTGCAATACCTCGGAAGTCAGTGTCAACGTCAGCGTACAGGCCCCGGGCAATTATCAGTATGCCTGGTCGACCCAAACAGGGAATATCATCAGCGGCGTCAATCAGCCGGTGGCCCTGGTGAGTGCGGCTGCTTTGTACGACGTGGTCGTTACCAATCTGCAAAACGGATGCACAGCAACCGACAATGTACAGGTGCTTACCGACCCCTCGACACCATCCGGAGCCGCCATTCAGGAACTTGGTATTCGTTGCTTTGGCGAAACCAACGGTTCTTTCTCGATCGATTCCATTCAGGGCGGAACGCCGCCGTTTATGTACTCTTTTGACGGCGGGCCCTTCGTTTCCACGGCTGCTTACGGCGGTCTGCCGCCTGGTAATTATCCGCTTGTTGTTCAGGATGCAAATGGTTGTGAATTCACCACGACAGTCAGCATCGCCGACGCAGAGCAGTTGATCGTCAATCTTGGCCCAGACACGACCATACACCTCGGCCAACCGCTGACAATTACGGTGGATGAATCGGTTGTCAATCAAACCGTTGATACCCTCGTCGTCAATCCGGCAGAAGTGCTGACGCTGTACTGCGACACTTGCAGCAATCCGTACCCGACCTATACTTTCCGTTACCGGGTACAAGCGGAAACAGCGCGCGGATGCCGCGCTTCGGACGAAAGGGTAATCATCGTCAACAAGGAACGTTACGTGTACATTCCGACGGCTTTCGACCCGGACAGCGGCAACGACAACGACGTATTCACCGTATTTGGCGGTGAGGATGTTGTAAAAATCAAGTCGTTCCAGGTATTCGATCGTTGGGGAGCGCTCGTGCACGAATACTTCGACTTTACGCCCGACCAATCGAGGGTAGCCGGCTGGAACGGCACGGTAAGAGGAGAAAAAGCCACCCCTGCTGTTTTTGTTTATTACGCGGAGGTAGAATTCAAAGACGGTGAAACAGTGTTGTACAAAGGAGACGTGACCTTAATACGCAAGTAAATTTGACCTACCGAATATTCCGGCAAAGCCCGCAGCGAACGATCGTTGCGGGCTTTTGCCTGAATAGGCAAAGTGTAACGTCTTGAAAATTCGGCAAGCTTGCTATCTTCGCCCGCATCAATGGCTTTGTCCATTTTTTTTCTTTTGCCTATTCGCTTCTGTTCAAAATTTTCATCTCCCTCCGGGAAGCGTTTTACCTGCCTTGCGAATCTATTCCCCTATCGTTAGTCCATTCATCATTCCGAACTTATACACATTAACTTTCATGAAGAGAAAACTACTCCTGCCTCTCGCCTTGATTGTTTGCGGATGGTTTGCCGCAAAAGCCCAGGTCACGCCAGCGTGCCCAACACCGCCGCCGCCGGGTGCAGAAAGCTGTCAACAAACTTGCGTTTACTGCGATTTTGACGGCTACATGGGTATCAACAACGGCACGCCATCTGGCGGCAACACCGTGTGCGGCTCTATCGCCCTTCACAACGACCAGTGGTTTGGATTCGTTGCCGGCACCGAATCCATTTCTATCGAAATTCTCACCAGCAACTGCCAAAACGGCGACGGCCTTCAGGCCGCGTTTTTTGAAGCTTGCGGTGAAGATGCCATCGTTTGCAACCCTGGCTCGGGCGGCGGCGGCGGTATTCCCCTGCCCCTTACATACTCGAACTTTGTTCCCGGACAGACCTACTATCTCATGATCGATGGCTGGACGGGAGATGTTTGCAACTACGAGATCAATGTCACCGACGGTTCGGTAACCCCTCCGCCGCCCGGCCCGGCCAACGCCCCCCAGGGACCAACCGTGGTTTGCCCCGGTGCAACGGTTACTTTCACCGTACCGGAAACCGTAAACGCCGGTTTTTATAACTGGTCGGCGCCCGCCGGCTCGCTCATCAACGGCAACCCTACCCCTGAAAACTTTGAAGCCCCCAATGGCCTCAGCGTAGATATCACCTTCGGCAACGTGGGCGGCCAGGTATGCGTTCAAGTGGGCAACGCCTGTTTCCCGGCAACCCAGCAATGCATTACCGTGGTTAACCAACCCATCCCAGCCACGATCAAGCCCGATATAATTGTTTGTTACGAAGAGCTCCCCTTCGAATGGGAAGAAGAGCCCAACACAACCATCAACAACCCCGGCACGTTCAACCTGACTTCCAGCCCCTATGATTCCTATCTGGGCTGTGACAGTACCGTGAAGCAAAAAATCATCGTCAAAAACCAGATTAAAACCAACCTTGGTTTTAAATACCTCTGCGACGACCAGTGCCTTACCGTAGGCCTGAATTCATTTTGTGATCCGGGTCAATACACCGAGACCCTTGAATCGTTCCAGGGCTGCGACAGTTTGGTAGAATTTACGATTATCAAACTTCCTGCAGCGGCCAATATTCAGGCGCCGACACCGATCAACTGCACCAATCCCGTTCTTACACTCAATAGTGCGGGCTCTTCACCCTCACCCGGAGGCAGCACCATTTACACCTGGTACAACACCAACTGGCTCCCGATCGGTAACCAAACAACGCAAAACGTCAGTACTTCCGGTACTTATTCACTGGTTGTCAGCACCAACGGCGGCGGCAATTCCTGTAAGGATACCGCCACCGTCGTCGTGACCGCCAACACCGCCCCCCCTGGCGTAACGGCTACCGGCGGTACAATCGGCTGCCAAAGCAACAATCAAAACATTACACTCCAGGCAACATCCGGCACCTCGGGTGTGACTTACCAATGGAGCGGCCCGGGCATTTCGCCGGCCAACCAGTTCTTGCAGAATCCGACGGTCACTACACCGGGAACTTACACCGTTACGGTCACCAACCCGGTCAACAACTGTACGTCCATTGCAACCGCTTCTGTTTTCGCCGACAATACGCCGCCGAATGCTTCGGCTACGGCCCCAACCATTACCTGCGGTTCGCCAACCATCGCCATCAACGGCGTGACCAACGTGCCCAGCGCCAGTTTCCTCTGGAGTGGCCCCGGTATCAATGCCGGCAATCAGAATATGGAAGACCCGACGGTAAGTGTGCCCGGTACCTACAACGTCACCGTGACCAATACGGTAAACAGCTGTACCAACACGGCCACCGTAACGGTTAATCAGGACATCGCTGCGCCGACCGCCTCGGCAGGCGCCGACCCGACCATCACCTGTTCCCAGACCAGCGTGTTGTTGAACGGCAGCGGAACTCCCGCCAACGTCAGCTTCCTCTGGGCGGGCCCGGGCATTACACCGGCCAATGAAACCTTGCCCAATCCTTCCGTTTCACAAGCAGGTAATTATATCCTGACGGTAACGAACCCGACCAACGGCTGTATCAAAAAGGATACCGTTGCTGTATTGGCCAATATCGCTCCGCCTGTCGCAGATGCCGGCGCCAACACGACGCTCACTTGTGCCATCACTTCGGTTATCATCGGAGGAAACTCCAGCCAGGGCGCCAACTTCCAGGCCACCTGGTCCGGACCGGGAATCAATGGCGGCAATGCCAACCAGTATACGCCCACGGTCTCCATTTCCGGCAACTACCAAATCACGGTGCTCAATACCCAAAACGGCTGTACCTCCACCGATAACGTAACGGTGGCTATCAATACAACCGCTCCTACAGCCAATGCAGGCGCAGATGAAACATTGACCTGCACGACCACCAACGGCGTAACGCTCAGCGGCAGCGGCTCTCCTGCCAATGTCAGTTACCTCTGGAGCGGCCCCGGTATCGGCGCCAACAATGAAACCCAGCAAAACCCGACCGTGACCGTAGCCGGCAATTACATATTGCAGGTTACCGACCCTGTCAACGGCTGTACCGCTACCGACCAGGCAACCGTCGATCAGGACGCCAACGTGCCGGTCGCCAACGCGGGCGCCGACCTGATCCTGAATTGTTCTGTCAACTCCGTAGATATCGATGCCTCGGCATCGTCCTCAGGCGCCAGCTTTACCTACCAATGGCTGGGGCCGGGTATCAATGCGGGCAACAACTCGCTTCAAAACCCGACCGGCATCAACTTGCCGGGAACCTATACCCTGACGGTTACGAACACTGCCAACAACTGCTTCAACACGGACGTCCTGATCGTTGAAATCGACACCATCCATCCTGCCGCTTCGGCAGGCACTTCCCTGATCCTCAATTGCTACAACAACGGTAGCGATACACTCGATGCATCTGCTTCGGACCTTGGCAGCGGATTTACCTTGTTGTGGAGCGGCCCGGGTATCTCGGCTGCAAACGAGACGCTTGTTAACCCGGTGGTTTCGGCGCCCGGAACCTACAACGTATTGATTACCAATACGACCAATACCTGCGCCAGTACCGCCTCTACTACTGTTGTCAGCGATCTTTTGCCGCCAACTGCCGACGCCGGTACGGATGAAATAATCGATTGCGTAACCACTTCCACGGTCATCGGCGGCAACTCTTCCTCCGGGGCCAATTTCACCTACTTGTGGACGGGCCCTGCCATCAACGCAGGCAACCAAACCCAGGCTTCGCCTACGGTCAACATTGAAGGTACCTACAGTATTGTTGTGACGAACACCACCAACGGCTGTACGTCGAGCGATGATATGGCAGTTACCCTGAACGCCGCCTATCCGACCGCCGATGCCGGAGTCGACCAATTGCTGACCTGCGCCCAAACGGCTGTAACGCTCGATGGCAGCGCTTCTTCCAATGGCGCCAATTTCCAGACGCTCTGGACCGGTCCTGGCATCAATGGCGGTAACTCGGGCCAACTGTCGCCTTCCGTGACGCTGCCCGGCACCTATATCGTTTCGATCACCAATACCGGCAACAGCTGTGTTACGACGGATACCGTGGTCGTTGATCAGGATATTGCTCAGCCGGCCGCTTCCGCAGGCCTCGATCTGCACCTGGATTGCCAAACCACAACAGTTACGTTGGACGGAGCCCAATCGGCAAACGGATCGAATATTACTTATCTCTGGACCGGCGCGGGTATCACCCCAGCCACAGAAGGAACACAAAGCCCGGCCGTCACACAACCCGGTTCGTACAACCTGCTGGTTACCAATACGGATAATGGTTGCAATGCAAGCGATCAGGTTACCGTTACCCAGGATATCGTCGCCCCGGTCGCAAGTGCGGGCGCAACGTTTACCCTTACCTGTGCCCAAAACACGCAGGCTATCGACGGTTCCGGCTCCAGCACAGGCCCGAATTTCACCTACGTTTGGCAAGGCAACGGCATCAACGGCAGCAACTTCAATCAACAAAGCCCGATTGTTGCCGATTCCGGCCTGTATGTCGTAACCGTAACGAATACGACCAACTTCTGTACCGCTACCGATCAGGTCTATGTAGCGCTCGACGGTGATTTCCCGACAACCGAGGCTGGCCCGAATCAATTGCTGACCTGTGCCGTCGTCACCGTACAACTTGATGGTTCTCAATCGCTTGGCGGACCGGGCATTACCTATTCCTGGAATGGCCCAGGTGTGTTGCCCGGACAAGAAACCAATCAGAATCCGACGGTCAATGCCCCTGGTTTGTACACCCTGACGGTCAGCAACAATAACAACGGTTGCAGTAAAACGGACGTCGTTACGGTAGATCAGAATCTTATCCCGCCCACAGCAGATGCAGGCGTCGACCAGATTTTAACCTGCGCCAGCACCAACGGCGTTACCATTTCGGCGGCAGGTTCGAGTACAGGACCGGGCTTCTCTTTGGTTTGGAGCGGACCAGGTATCGATATGACCAATGAGAATCAGGTGAGTCCGCAAATAACAGTGCCTGGCACTTATACGGTAGTTATTACAGATAATGCAAACGGCTGTACCAATGAAGATCAGGTTGTGGTGAGCCAGGATCAAAACCTGCCGACTGCCAATGCCGGCGCCGATCAGATCATTACCTGCAATAATCCGCAGGCCATTCTCGACGGGACGAACTCTACCACTGGCGGCACCATCCAGTTCCTCTGGTCGGGCCCGGGTATCAACGCCAATAACCAGGGCCTAATCAGCCCGAATGTCAGCGTTGGCGGTACGTATACTTTGTTGGTTACCAATACACAAACCAATTGCCAGGCCAGCGACAACGTGGTCGTCACACTCGACAACCAGCCGCCGACCGTTACCTTGACCACCGATACAATCACCTGTGCCGAGCCGCAAGGCACGCTTACGGTAACCAGCTCGGCTGCCGGCTCCACTTTCCTGTGGCAAGGCGTCGACATCAACTTCGGCAATCAGGACGACCCGGTCGTCAACGTCGATCAGGCTGGTCTTTACACCATCACCGTCACTCCCCCCAACGGTTGCACGGTTGTACAGTCTATCGAAATGTTTGTGGATGAGAACTTCCCGCAAGGAACGGCCGAAGGAACAGTACTCAATTGTGCCAACGACGGAACTTCCACCATTGGCGGTGTTGTAACGACGCCCAACGCAACGTTCATCTGGTCGGGTCCTGGCAATTTTAGTTCTACTGATCCGCAACCGACGGTAACCCAAGCGGGCAACTACACCTTCACCATTATGTCGTCCAACGGCTGTGAAGTCGACCTGAATGTCGTGGTAACCGCGGATTTCACAGCGCCATTGGCCAATGCGGTTACGCCCGAGTTTCTGGATTGCAACACACCGGAAATCAACATTTTCGGCACCGGCACGTCAGTTGGCCCCGAATTCACTTATCAATGGACGACAACCGGTGGCAATATCCTGAACGGCGCCAACACACTCCAACTGCTGGTTGACGCCCCCGGCCAATACACGCTGCTTGTTACAGACCTCGACAACGGCTGTACCAGCACGACAACGGTATTGGTAGAAAACGACCCGGAAGTACCCACAGGATTCGACCTCGCCATCAAGGATATCCGCTGCTTTGGCGAAACCTCCGGTATCATTGAAGTCAACAGTGTGATTGGTGGTACGCCACCCTACGAATTCACCCTGACCGACGCCAATGGCGAACCCGTACAGGGCTTTAACAGCCTGGCTGCCGGCGACTATACCGTGTCGCTGCTCGACGCCAACGGTTGCGAAATCGATACAACGGTATCGATCAGCTCGCCCGACCAGTTGCTCGTGAGCCTTGGCGACGACATTACCATCCAACTGGGTGAAGAAGTGACTGTAGCTGCCGAAATCGTCAACGACGACAACGTGCCGGTTGAATCCTGGTCCTGGAACCCGCTGGCACACTGCGATACCACCTGCCTCGACTACACCTGGATGCCCACGGCGACTTACCGGCAGCGCATCACGGTGATCGACGAAAACGGTTGCGAAGCATCCGATGAAGTACTCGTGATCGTACGCAAAGACCGCCTGGTTTACGTACCCACGATCTTCGACCCGGAAAGTAACGACCCGGCCAACTCTCTGCTGTCGATCTATACCGGCACCGGCGTTACAAAAGTGCGCAAATGGCTGATTTTCGACCGCTGGGGCGATGCCGTCTTCCAGGTCGACGACTATCTTGCAGTACCCAGCAACGTGCCCGATCCTGCATTTGCCTGGGACGGCAAAGTACGCGGCGAAAAAGTCACGCCGGGCGTTTATGTCTGGTATGCCGAAATTGAATTTGCCGACGGCGTCGTCGAAATATTCAAAGGCGACGTCACTTTGGTCCGCAACCAATAATGTCGGTACAGTTTAAAAAAATAAAGGGGCAACAACCGTTGCCCCTTTATTTTTTATGCTCATAGTGTTGCATCATTCTTGTTATTCCTAAAAATCAGGCACCAGCAACCAAAAGTTGTTGGAATATCGACACTCCTGAACAGCCTGAAAAGGATTGATTTCCAACATCAGATTGGGCGCAAAAGCCGTGCGGTCGAGCAAACTGATCTCAATCTCCCCGCTGATCGCATCGCCGGGCTGTAACAGACTGTTATCCCGGTTTTTAGCCGGCTCCAAAATATCGCCGCCCGCAAGTAAAGCGCCCCGTGTCAGTTTGCTTTCCCGGATAAAGTAGACGTTCAATACGATCCGTTCAGAAGGCCGTCTGGGCTTTCCGGACAAAGAAAGCGCCCGTGCACCCGCATTTCGCAGGGTATAATTTATCGTCGCAAATTTGTCGTCACGAGCGCCGATATAAACCGTGTCGAACACCAGATCGCCGCAACCCGCCGGTTCGGAATGCAATGAGGTAGCAGCCGAAGGAGCGGTGGACGACGGTGCGGGCGACAACTTGATTTTCAATACCAACCCGGTCCGAATTTCACCAGGCAGCAGTTTAATCCTTTGACGAGAAATCGCCGCCACAAGGTTCGCTTCGCGCCCCAGAAGCACATCAGGCATCCGTGCGGTATCCATTTCCACCAACAATGCGGCTGGTGGAGGGTTGTTTTTATCCATCTGCAAAGCATAACGGCCTGTGTTGGCCATGTCGCAACGCAACAACATCAAATGCTCGGACGCTTTGATGACTTCAAAATTAAATACAGCGATCCGCAAGCCCTTGTACGGGCGGGACTCCTGTGCCGATAGCGAATAAGCGCACCCGGCAACCAGCAAAACCGATAAAAAAGAGCGAATCAATCCGAATCGAGGAAGTTTACGGGACGATTGATACTTTGTTCCAGCGAAATAAATGTCTCTGTCCGCTGTATCCCTGCAATCTTCTGGATCTTATCGTGCAAAACGAGGCGCAGGTGGTTCGTATCTTTGCACACGATCTTGACAAAAACACTGTACAAACCGGTGGTGTAATTGGCCTCCACAATCTCCGGAATCTGCTTCAATTGCTCGGACACCTCGTCGTACAGCGAACTTTTATCGAGATAAATACCCAAAAAAGCCGTGATATCGTACCCCAGTTTGTGGTAATCCAATCGCAAACTGGAACCGGTGACAACACCGGCCTGCTCCAGCTTTTTCATCCGGACGTGGATGGTACCGCTGGAAACGAACAGTTCTTTGGCTATTTCCGTGTAGGGCAATTTGCCGTCTTCCACGAGTTTGGCTAAAATCTTTTTGTCGAGCTCATCCAGCTCTGGCTGCTCCGAGGCAGGGGGACTTTGGTTGGACATTGTCATAAGATTACTGTTTTCATTTGCAGGTGGTAAAACGGCGCAATGATTGATAAATTTTAAACGAAACGCAAAATTTGTTTCGGAGTTTTAAATAATTCAACAAGATAAACCTCCTCCCTTCTGTTTTGTTCCTGACGCATGAACGATCCTTCTCCTTCCAAATTTCAAATTCGTCTTCCGTTGCTGTTGGCCCTGGTTTTGACCGCGGGTATGTTTATCGGTCAGCAACTTCCGCATTTCGACAGCCATATCCGGCTCTTGTCCGGGAGAAGCCAGGCAGGCCCCATCGCAGGCACACTGGATGAAATACTTCGTTATATCGAGGCCCGCTACGTCGATTCCGTCAATGTCGCCGACCTCAAAAACGGCGCGATCGAACACCTGCTCGAACAACTCGACCCGCACTCCGTTTACATCACCCCCGAAGAACTGGCGGCCGTCGAAGAAGACATGAGCGGCAACTTCGAGGGTATCGGCATCGAGTTTTTGATTGTCGATGATACCCTTCAAGTGGTTACACCGCTGACCGGTGGGCCTTCCGAAACAGCCGGCGTGCTGGCTGGCGATAAAATCGTGTCTATCGACGATACGCTCATAGCGGGCGTCAAAATCGACAACGGCCGGATCTACAATCTGCTGCGTGGTGAAAAAGGCTCCACGGTGCGGCTTGGTATTCGACGCGGTTACGAACCGAACCTGCGCTATTTCAACATCATCCGCGACGTCATCCCGATGAAAAGCGTGGAAGTGGCCTACATGCTCGACGCCCAGACCGGCTACGTCAAAGTCAACCGTTTCAGCGCCCGTACTTACCAGGAATTCATGGAGGCTGTACGGCCCATGTACGAAGAACAGGGGATGAAAAACCTCGTGCTCGACCTGCGCGGCAATCCGGGCGGTTATCTCAATGAAGCCAGCGACTTGTTGAGCCAGTTTTTCCCAGCCGACAAATTGCTCGTCTACACCGAAGGCCGCGTGGAAGGCCGCAGGGAGTATAAAAGCAGTGGGCGCGCCCGTTTCAACATCCAAAATATCGCTGTGCTGATCGACGAAGGCTCCGCCTCGGCCAGCGAGATCGTGGCCGGCGCCCTGCAAGACCACGACCGCGCCTGGATCATCGGCAGGCGCTCCTTTGGCAAAGGTCTCGTACAGGAACAATACCCGCTCGGCGACGGCGGGGCGCTACGCCTGACCGTAGCCCGCTATTTTACACCTAGTGGACGCTGCATTCAACGGGAATACAACAATGGCGAAGACTACGACGCTGAAAACGAACGCCGGCTGGCCAACGGCGAGCTCTCCGATGCACATAAAATAGCCATCAAAGACACCACGAAATACTACACCGGCCTCGGCCGCATCGTATACGGCGGCGGCGGTGTGAGCCCCGACGTATTTATTCCGCTCGACACCAGTTTTGCCAACGACTACTACTTCAACGTCAGACAACAAATACCGCAATTCACCGCCCGCTGGATGGAAACGGCCGATCGGAGCACGCTGCCGGGCGATTTACCGACCTTTTTGAATTCCTACAGCATTTCCGATGCCCAGATCGATCAGTTGGTCGTCTATGCAGAAAGTCACGGCACCCCGCGCGACGAGCGGCAACTCAGCGCCTGTCGCAACGAATTGAAACTGCAACTGAAAGCCCGGCTGGGCAAAACCCTGTTTCAGGACAAAGGAATGTTTAGCGTACTGAACGACGATGACCCGGCTGTGGAAAAAGCCCTGCAACTGATGCGCAGCGGCCAGCCTGTCGCCGGTCAGTAACGCTCACTGCGGCAAACGGCGTTGCCCGTTGGTATTGGCAGGCTGACGACTGATCTGTCCGGGCTGATTGGCTGGCGCCGTACCCTGCCGTTGGGCTTCCATGACGTCGGGCGAAGGCGTGCCCTCAAACCGCACTTCCAGTTTGTAGTTGCGGCCCATCGACTTCACTACGGGGCCCATCATCAACTGCATGACCGTGTCGGCACGGGCCTTGGCGTGTTCCAGTACATGCTCGTTGTTGATGGCATCATCGCGAAACTGACGCCGCAAGGCATTGAAATTCTCGTTCATTTCCTGCCCGCTGATACCCGCCAACAGCCCGACGTCGAGCTTGTCGACGCGCGGATAAACTTCGTGCGAAAGGATGGTCGGCTGCGGTAATTTGACGTAGACAATGCCCTTGCTCGGGCTGAACGTTACGTCAAAAAACTGGTCGAGTTTGAAGCCGGCCTTAATCACGCTGATTGCTTCGATTTGGATATCCGTCTCAGAAATAGAAAACCCGAACACCTTGTATTGCAGCGTTTTATCCATTGCCAGGCGACTGCGCAATTCGTAGGTACCCAGTTCGGCAATACCCACCCTGACCTTCTCTTTCAGCAGCCCACGCGAGGCGGAAAAATCATAAATCGCGGCTTTTTTCTGCAAGCGGTCGACCATAGGCCGCAAAGCCTCGTTGATGGCCAGGTCGCAGGGCGTCCCTACGTCTTTTCCCTTTCCGACAAAACGGCCGTTGCTGACTTTCAACAAGGTGGCCATGATTTGCGTGACGAAAAAACAGGTGTATTTGCCCGCTACTTCATTAAAAATCTGGACTGCCTGATTGGCATTGTCGTTGTAAAACGTTTCGTATAAACTCGCCGTAGTATCCTTCAAGGCCACGAAATCGTTGAAATACATGGTTTTCAGATAATCGTGATGCTGCTGATACATCGGTTCGAGCCGCCGTTTGAGGCTATCGGGCAGATTCATCCGGTTGGCGACGTGGTACAGCAACGACAGGTTGAAATTGTACACCAACGCATCGAATTCCTTGCGGTTTTTGGTCGGATCGGCGAGTATGCGCAGGGTGGATTCTTCATCGAGATTGGGCTGAAAATCCGAGGGTACGTAGGTCAACTGCACGTCTTTGGGTTTGTCGCCAAACAAACCCGACAGCCCGCCGTCGGCCAGAAAGGTTTTGTAAATCACGATGCCGGCAATAATCACCAAAGCCAGCAAAAGAATCTGTTTGCCAAACATTGCGCCGCCGGTTTCGTCGGAGGGCGCGTCGGGTTGATGTGTTGCCATAGTCGGGTGTTGGGTGTTGGGTGTTAGGCGTTGGGCGTTGGGCGTTGGGCGTTGGGTAAAAGGTGTATTACTGCTCTCGATATGCCTGGCGTTGGGCGGTTTATTTCCGCTCATGCGTGGGGGTAAAAACAAGCGTCTACCGAATTATTACAAAAATGCAGGATTTCTCCGAAATCCTGATCTGAACGACGCCTTTGTATGATTTCTTTTCAAGTAGGTATGAAATTCTCCCCCGTCGAATTATACCGATACGCGCCACAATTTCCGAGCGCAGAAATACACCTGTTGGTTTTTTGGGTTTTGGGTTTTGGGTTTTGGGGGTTGGGTTTTGGGTTTTGGCAAAAAGGTGTATTCCTGCTCTCGAAATTCATAGCGCATAGCCGTGTACGTATGGTTTTACAGCGGCAGGCTTTGCCACTATAAGCAGTAATAAAACGAATTAGGCCGGGAATTTCGAGAGCAGGAATACACCTTTTTGCCAAAACCCAACCCCCAAAACCCAACCCCCAACCCCTATTTCCCTTGTAAATAAGCCCTCACCACCGCCCGTGAAGCCTTGGCCTCCGCGTCGTTGTAGCGAGGGCTGCTGGGGTTGGCAAACGCGTGGTTGGCGTCGTAGCGGTGAACGGTGAGCGTTTTGCCCGCCGTTTTCATATTGGCTTCGAACTCGCCAACGACGGCGTCGGTAATCCATTGGTCCTGTTTGGCGTGGATGAACAGCACGTCGGAGGAAAGGCTGCGCAGTTTGTCCAGGTCTTTCTCCGGCATTCCGTAGTACATCACGCAGCCCTTGGCGCGGTCGCCCAGGGCCAGCGCGGCTTGCAAGGACCAGCCGCCGCCGAAGCACCATCCGAGGGTGCGAAAATCGGCGGCATCGCCGGCGTATTTGGCGGCGCCTTTGATGAGTGCAATGGAGCGGGTCGGGTCGTTGGCCTGCATGAGCATGCCGGCGCTGTCGGGCGAGGCGGTTACCTTGCCGTCGTACAGATCGATCGCCATGACGTTGATCCCCAATTGATGGCACCACATGGCCGTTTCGTTTTTGACGTAGTCGTTGAGCCCCCACCATTCATGAAAAATGAGCAGGTACTTGTTGGTTTGGGCATGGCTTTTCATCAAAAAAGCCCGGCCATTGGGTCCGCCTTCTACCGGAAATTCTACCATAACACCCGCGTGAACACCCTCAACCGGGGCCGGAGCAGGGTGTGCATTGCGGAATTGGGCATCACTGGCAAAAGAAGCGAATTGCGCAACGGCCATGTTCGGGTCGTGGCACATAGGAATAGCGTTCCGGGTAGTTTGTCGGCAGGCAGCCAGCACGAGAACGAAGCAAAGCAGGGAAAAAAGTCGCATAACGATCAACAGAGTAGTTTGAGTAAAAATATGTTATTCAAGATGAACCACCAGCCCTTTCAGGTAAGCGCCTTCCGGGTGAAACAGGCTGACCGGGTGGTCGGCGCCCTGCGTCAGGTGGTGTAATACCCGTGCGGGACGCCCTACTTCCAGGGCCGCGGCCACCACGGTGTGGTAGAACAATTCGCGATCAACTACCTGGGAGCAGGAGAACGTAAACAGCACGCCACCCGGCGCCACCCGGCGCATAGCGGCCTCATTCAGCCGTTTGTAACCCTGCACGGCGTTGTGGCGTTTTTCGAGGCTTTTGGCAAATGCAGGCGGATCGATCACGACCACTTCGTAACTTCGTTCTTCATTTTTTAAAAAACGCAAAACGTCTTCCGTAAAACCTTCGTGCTGGCCCGCAAACGGAGCGTTCAACGCCACGTTTTCGGCCGTCAGATCCATCGCTTTGGCCGAAATATCGACCGAATGAACCAGCCGGGCGCCTGCTCGCAAAGCATACACTGAAAAACCACCTGTGTAACAAAAGGCGTTGAGCAAGGTTTTTCCCGGAGCAAACTGCGCCAGCAACTGCCGGTTGTCGCGCTGATCGAGGAAAAAACCGGTCTTTTGACCAAGTGCCCAATCGACCCGAAACAACGCGTCGTTCTCCCGAACGAGCGCCGAAGACCCCGCTTCTCCTGCCAGCCAGCCGTTTTGCATGCCCTGGGCGTATTTGGGCGGCAGCGACTCACTGCTTTTATCGTACACAGAAAGGGTACGGTCGCCAAAAATCTCTTTTAAAGCGTTGGCAATCAAATCCTTTTGCCGGTGCATACCTATGCTGTGGCATTGCACGACCGCCGTGTCGCCATATACATCTACGACCAGACCTGGCAAGCCGTCGCCCTCGCCATGTACCAACCGGAAGCAATCGGTGTGCGGTACGCCGACCAGTCCCACCGCCCGGCGAACCGACAAGGCCGTGGCCAGTTTATCCACCCAAAAAGCAGGAGCATTTATATCAGCAGCGCCAAAACTGAGTAAACGGACGGCGATACTGCCGTGGTGAAAATGTCCCAGCCCGAGCAATTCTCCGCCCCGGTCGTATACTTCGGCTATGTCGCCGTCGGCCGGTTTTCCTTCCAGGCGGCCAATAGCCCCGGAAAATACCCAGGGGTGAAAACGACGGACCGGCACTTCCTTGCCGGGTTTGAGAAAGACTTTGACAGCCATCAGCGCACTAAACGGTGTTTATTTGAAAATTTTATCGAAAAATCTGGCACAAAATCGGGCTTTCAGGGAATTTTAGGGCGCACTGCCCGACTTTTCGCGGGCGATTCTCTTTTTCACCACCTTTATTCCAACTTTCATGAAGTCTGTACGTGCCTGCGCCATTCCCTTGCTCCTCATTGCATTTTGTGCCCCGGTCTTGCTTTTTGCCCAAAAAAACAAATCGGCCAAACCCCAAACCTTCACCAATGTACTCATCGCCAAAGGTGAAAAAAACAGCTCCTACGGCCCCTGCGAGCCCACCATTTGTATCAACCCGACCAATATCGACAATGTCGCCGCTGGGGCTATCCTCGACCGTTACTACTGGTCCGACGACGGCGGCCGTACCTGGCAAAGCGGCAAACTCGCTTCCAGCCATGGCGTGTTCGGCGACCCGGTGCTGGTGGCCGACAACACCGGCAATTTTTATTACGCGCACCTCAGCGACCCGGAAGGCAAACAATGGGCCGGTGAAAAACTGCTCGACCGTATCGTGATTCAAAAAAGCACCGACGGCGGCAAAACCTACTCCGATGGCTCCTACTGCGGCAATCGCCACCCCAAAGACCAGGACAAACACT
Source organism: Saprospiraceae bacterium (assembly GCA_016787345.1). Lineage (GTDB taxonomy): Bacteria > Bacteroidota > Bacteroidia > Chitinophagales > Saprospiraceae > M3007. The sequence goes on from JAEUUU010000071.1 coordinate 44,972, forward strand.
GGCTGGCCACCGACCCGAAAACCCATGCCGTGTACTGCACCTGGACGGAATTCGACGTGTACGGCAGCCACGATCTGGAAAACGACCACAGCCGCATCCTGTTTTCAAAAAGCACCGACGGCGGAATCAGCTGGTCGGACCCGCTGAAAATCAATGAATTCGAAGGCGACTGCGAAGACGACGACAATACCACCGAAGGCGCTGTACCCGCGGTGGGCCCCAACGGCGAAGTCTATGTGGCCTGGGCCTGGAACAACCGCATCTGGTTCGACAAATCGCTCGACGGCGGCAAAACCTGGATGGATAAAGACGTCGTCGTCGCCGATCAACCCGGCGGCTGGACCTTCGACATACCCGGCATCACCCGCTGCAACGGTATGCCCGTGCTGGTCTGCGACCTCTCCGACGGCCCCAACCGCGGCACCCTTTACGTCAACTGGGCCGACCAGCGCCGTGGCGAAAACGACACCGACATCTGGCTGTCGAAAAGTACCGACGGCGGCAAAACCTGGAGCAAACCCAAACGCGTCAACAACGACGGTAAAGGCAAGCAGCAATTTCTGAGCTGGCTGGCCGTCGACCAAACCACCGGCCACTTGTACGTCGTCTTCTACGATCGCCGCGCCTACGCCGACGAACAAACCGACGTGTACCTCGCCGTGAGCCGCAACGGCGGCAAATCGTTCGAAAACATCCAAATCAGCGAATCTCCTTTCGACCCCACCAAATTTGTGTTTTTCGGCGACTACAACCACATCTCCGCGCATGAAGGCCGGGTGCGCCCAATCTGGACGCGACTGGAAAAAGGCGTTTTGTCGGTGTGGACGGCTCTGATCGATTTTGAAGAAGGAAAGAAATAAGCGCCCGTTTAAAACAAAACGTCTATTTTTAGGCCCAACTAAAACAATCCGTTGGGCTTATGGACACCGAATTGTACCTGCTGATCGGGGGAATCGCCCTGCTGCTTTTTATCCTGCTACTGCGCCGCCAGCACTCCCCTGCCCTGTCCAAGCATCCGGACGGTATGGTTTCTGCCGACCTTCACCAGGCCGTCAAGACCCAGGTGGAGCAATTGAAGGCAGAATTGACGCAAAAAGAACAAGAACTACGCACGGCACATGCCCAGATCGCTGCCCGCGACCAGGCGGTATTACACCTGGAAAATACGCTTCGGGAACAAAAAGCGGAAGTAGAAACCCTGCAACAACGCTTTCGCACCGAATTTGAAAATGTCGCCAACCGCCTGCTCGATGAAAAAAGCAGGCGGTTTTCGGAGCAAAATTCGGCCCAGTTACACACCGTGCTGAATCCGCTGCGCGAAAAAATCCGCGAGTTTGAAGCCAATATCGACCGCAAGTTTTTGGAAGAAACCCGTGAAAAATCGGGCCTGAAACGCGAAATCGAACAACTGCGCGAACTCAACCAGCAACTCAGCCGCGACGCCCACAACCTGGCCTCGGCGCTCAAAGGCCAAAGCAAGGTACAGGGCGACTGGGGCGAGTTCCAACTGGAAATCCTGCTCGAAAAAGCCGGCTTGGTCAAAGGCGTGCATTACCTCACCCAGAATACCTATCGCGACGACGAGGGCGCTGCCAAACGCCCCGATTTTATCGTTCAACTGCCCGAGAACCGCCAGTTGATCATCGATGCCAAAGTTTCTCTTACGGCATTCGAACGTTTTCACAATGAAAACGACCCCGCCCAGCGCGAACAGCACCTGCGCGCGCATGTGCAAAGCCTGCGCAGCCACGTCGACAACCTCAGCCGCAAAAATTACCAGCAATTGTACCAGGTCAATACGCCCGACTACCTGCTGCTCTTCATCCCCCTGGAAAGCGCGCTGAGCACCGCCGCGCAAGCCGATCCGAAACTGTTTACCGATGCGCTGGAACGCAACATCGTGCTGGTGACCACCAGCAGTCTGCTGGCCACCATGCGCACGGTATCGCATTTGTGGAAACAGGAAAAACAAACCCGCTCGGTGCTCGAAATCGCCCGCCAAAGCGGCTTGCTATACGATCGTTTTGTCGCTTTTGTCGAAGACCTGCGCGCCATTGGCAGCCGTCTCACCGCCGCGCAATCGGCCTACGACGACGCCATGCACAAACTGGTCAACGCCAGTCGCCACGGCGATACCCTGATAGGGCGGGCGGAAAAAATCCGCGACCTCGGGGCCAAGGCCAGCAAATCGCTGCCGACCGATTTGGTGGAACTGGCGGCAGAAACGGTGGAGCCGGAAGAGATGCCTGACCGACTGGAAGAGAAAACCCGGGTTGACTGAATGAGTTTACCAGGCTAATAAACAAGGGGCATTCCTGACAGCAGGAACGCCCCTCGAAATTTTTCATGATCAATAAATTACTGAACAATCACGCGATAACTGACTGTTTGGCCGTCGCTGTTGAGTTGTACGAAATACAAGCCTTTGGGCATTGATCCGAGATCAATCGCGGTTTGAAGCGTTGTCAATTGAGTCTGCGTATAAACGATCTGACCCACTGCATTCAAAATACGCAGATGAACGTACTGAGCCGGTAATTCGCTCAGTTCAACAGTGAACATCCCGTTGTTGGGATTCGGATAGATACGCGCCGTATTGATGGCTGCAACCTCTTCCGTACCAATACAAACCTGAACGTTGACGGCAACATCGCCCTCGGCCGAACAGCCGAACGAGTTGGTCACCGTCACGACGTACAAATCGGTAGTGCCTACTTCCAGCGTCTGGGTTGTAGCACCATTGTTCCAGCTGTACGCAGCGCCGGCATTTCCGGCATCCAGCAGCAGGGTATCGCCTTCGCAAATGGTCGTATCAGCCAACAGTTCCACCACCGGCAAGGGGTTGAACGTGATTTGAATCGAATCCACGTCCGAGCAGCCGGTCAACAAGGTGACCTGAACGCTGTAAACGCCGCTTTCCGTCACGGTGATCGACGGCGTCGTAGCGCCGGTATTCCAAAGCGTCGCAGCGCCCGGGTAATCGTTGTTCAATACGACCGACTGGCCGGCGCAGCGCTGCACGTCGGAACCAAGGTCGACGTTGGGTGTAACCAGGTTGCTGACGACGATGGCGTCGTTGGCAGTGCAACCGAATTCGTTGGTCACGACGACGGAATAGGTGCCTGCTGCATTGATCACCACAGCCTGACTGGTTTCACCCGACGACCACAGAAACTCAGCACCTGCATTGCCGGCATCCAGCGTGACCACTGCGCCCGTGCAAAGTCCCTGATTGGGGCCAAGATTGACCACTGGCAAGGCATTGAACACAACGTTTATGGTATCGGATGCGCTGCAGCCCTGCGCATTGGTCACCACCACGGCGTAGTCGGCTGTTTGGCTCACCAAAACCATTTGTGTGCTTGCGCCCGTGCTCCAGGTGTAAGCAGCGCCCGGATTTTGAGCATCCAACTGGAATGTTTCACCCACGCAAGCGCTGCCATCGGGGCCGAGATCAACTTCGGGCAGTGCATTGAACGTTACGGCCAGCGTATCGCGCAAACGGCAGCCTACTGCATTTTCAGCCACAAGGCTGTAATCACCGGATTCGGTTACGGCCAGGGTAGCCGTAGTGGAACCGTCATTCCATGTAAACTGAGCAAAATCGCCCTGAGGTGTCAAGGTTACGGTTTCTCCTTCGCAGGCTTCGAGGTCGTTGCCCAGCGCGACAGTGCAATAGGGGCTAACGTAGTCGAGTTGTTTGTCGTTGGGCAGGCCATACACGTACAAGCGGGTGGTTTTACCTGTCAACACGATGTTGCCGTCAGCATTGGGCGAAGCGATGCCGAAATCATTGTCGTTGATGACCGCGATAGTTTGCTCGTCGACGATGGTCAGCCCTTCGGGTTTGTCGTGTTGCAGTTCCCAGCCCAGTTCGAGCAGGTCGGCAAAAAATTCTTTTTGAACCGGCACGATTGCGTTGGCAGCCAGTCCGGCCGGATCGATCAATTGTTCGAGGGTTTTTCCGCCGAAATCATTGCCGGTAACCGGTGTAGCGCCGTTGATGTTGAATTTATAGATATTCTTGGCATTCCAGCCGTTGCGTTCGGCGTGTTCGAGCACCAGAAATTCTTCATTGTTGACGGCCGTCAAGTCACCGATTTTCCAGTCGCGGCTCCGGATATCGCCCAAAGCCGGGTCATGGACATACACGAAAGTGCGCATGGCGCCGGTGGCGGGATCGAGTTCGAGCAGTCGATGAATGCGGGAATTGTTGCCCGTGGTTGCATCCGGGTTGTTGGCCGGGCTCTGCAAAATGGCGAATACCTTGCCGTTCGGGGTATAGGCAATGCCTTCCAGACCGCGGTTGGCGCGGCGTTTGCCCAACAGGCTGTCGAGGGGCATATCTTCCGCCTCGACCGGGAAGGGCGTAAAGCGTTGGATCACTCGGAATTGCGCGTCCAGTTTCCAAATGCTGGTTCCGTACTCGTCGCATACCCAGAAATTCCCTTCATTGTCCTGCGTCAAACCCTCGGAGTCGATACCCCAGGCGTCGTTGGGCAGCACCGTGGCATTGGTATCCGACCAGGCGACTTCACCCGTATTGCCCTGACCGATCGGCAATGGCAATCCGCTGGCGCCGCTACCGTCGGGGCGTTTGATGAAATCGAAGTCTTCGACAACCAGTTCGCCATTTTCAGGACGAACTTGCCAGACCTTGGGGGCATAATCGGGGAAGGGAAACACCAAGGCGGTAGCGCCCATGGCTTGCGGATCGTTCAAGGCATCGGCATTCGGGCCGCGATCACCGACGAAGCGGTAGCTGCCGTCGCGATACATCAGGCCGGAAATCCCGCCTTCCTTGATCGTATCGCCGTAAAAGCCGATAGCAGGCGTATCGTCAAATGCATATTTGGTAAGGTCGTATTCTCCGTTTTTGGTGCGGTCGATCTGGATTTCAAAAACGGACAATGTGCCGCTTATTTCATTGGATACGACGATCAGGTTGCGCTTGTTCGGACTTTGATCTTTGGGCACAAATAAAATGCCTTCCGGACCAAGATCGCCGCCGGCGGCTGTACCGGTGGCGCGGGTATTGATCCATTGAATAAACTCCGGGGCTTGCGGGTCGGTAACGTCGTACACCATCACACCGCCGATGCGTTCGAGTGCGGTAAAGGCATAGTTGCGTCCGTCGATGGTGCCCAACGCAACGCCTTCGGGTTCGGGGCCTTTGTCGTCGGAGCGGTTTTTGCGCGTATTATTAGAGTTGCTGGCGTTGAACATACCGCCATACACCGGATCGGCGGCAGTGATGCGTTCAAAATCGTCGCCACTATCCCATACGAGGGCGCCTGTTGAGGCATTCCAAATGGAAACCGAACGACCGCCAAAAGTGTAAATTTCGTCGTAGTCGCCGTCGCCGTCCGTATCGCCGTTGGCTGTTGTGACGTTCAGGCGGCCCAGCAGTTCAGAACGTTTGAGGTAAGCCGCATCCGGGAAAGCAACCGGATCGAGTACGTAGGAGGATGCGCCGAGGCGAACGATTTCTTCGTATGCATCCCATTCCCGCACGTCGCCCTCGTTGGCCGTCATCAGATAGCCAACCCCGGCTTGTTCCCAGTAGGCAATTGCGTCGGGCTGATAAATACCGTTGACATTCCAGCTGTTGAAGAAAATACCCGGCGCCTGATCGGAGGCGTCGAGCGCAACGTTTTGCGCAGCGTAGTTTTTAGCGCCGAGCGGCAAAATTTGCGTGATGAGTTTGTTTTGAATATCCACCACGGCAAGTGCGTTGTTTTCCTGAAGGGTCACCCATGCCGTCAGTCCGTCAGTGCTCACAGTGATGTATTCCGGTTCAAAATCCTGGGCAACCGTGGCATTCGGGCCAAAAATCCGCACACCGGAAGCGGCCAAAGCGGCTGAATCGGCATTGAATTGCACAAAATCCAGGTTGGTTACTTCTGCCTGCGTCAGCGCGGCGGCGCCGGCTGTGAGATCGATGATACTGATTGAGCCGTTGGGATCGACTGAATAGTCGTCGGCGGGTTCGCCTTCATTGGCTACCAGAAGGGTCCTTCCATCAGACGTAAAGTTGACGTGATCGGGCAGAGAACCAACTGTTACGGCATTAATGTAGTTGCCATCTACGTCAAAAAACACCACCTGACCCGGATCGGTCGTCGGCGTGGCATCGATGGCGACGGCCACCGTACCATTGGCATAGGCCACGGAATTGATACCACCGCCATAAGGCGTCAGGTCGATCGAAGCAAATTTGCTCAGGGCATAAGGATTCTTGAAATCGATGATCTCCAGTCTGTTCTGTGCGATATTCGTCGTAAAAAGCCGTTTGCTGACCGGATCGAAAGCCGTGATTTCGGCAGTGGCATCGGTCGTCGGGTCCACATCGAAACTCGTCAAATGACGCATGGAAACCGTGGCGTTGGCCGGCGTTTTGGGCACTTCGGTATCGTCGTCATTGATGAGTACGACAAATTCGGTATTGGCGCCGGCACTTGCAGCGGTAAAATCGCTCAGTTGCAGGATCAGGTAACGGCTGTCGCGCGGGGTGTTATCGTCGACAATCTGGACCTTCACATCGAAGGGCGTCGTGGCGCCGGCCGGGAAAGCGACGAATGTGTCGAGCAATACATAATCTTCGCCGGCTACCGCGGTGGAATACTGTACGGCGCGGATTTTGGCTTCGGCAAGCGGTACGTTCAGGTTGTCCACTTTGACCGGAATGGTTACTGTCCCCCCGTTTTCCTCCACACGGCTGCGCGTAGTAACAAAAGAAATGGTCGGCAGCGCGGCAACATTAACCACACCGGGGCTGGCAAACACCGCGGCGTTCGAGGTAGGCGTTGTGCTGGCCAGCCAGTTGGCGCCGTCGTTGTTATCGAGGTTGGGCGACAGGAGTTCGAGCGAAGGGCCGTTGCCGTCGGGTTCGAGCGGCCAGGGGAAGGCATCGTCATACACCACCAGATCGATTTGGGAGCCCGTACTGTTGCTGAGCAAAATGGTATTGCCGCCATTGGTCAAAACGCCGGAAGCCCATTGATAAAAAGTCAGACCCGGGAAAAAGGTTTCACATGCGGCTTTATTGGCAGCAACCAAAAAAACCTCGCCGGGTGCAAGCGTCAGCCCGGCCGGGAAAGTCATTTGTACCACCCCGCTCAATTGCAAGCCGCCGAGGATAGCGGTTGTGGAACCGGCGTTGTAAAATTCGATAAATTCAAGCGTATCCGGGTCGCTGCTCGGCGGGTTGTAATTGATCTCCGTGATGACCAGCGCGGGCGTCGTGCTGTTGTAGATAAAAGAATAAACAAAAGGCGAAGCCAGGGCATTGCCAGCCAGGTCACTTACGCCGCTGGCAGTCAGTGTATTGGCTTCACCCTGGGCAAATGGCGTGTTGAACGTCAGGGTCACCGTATCCCCGCCGGCATTGCGCACGGCATTGGCCAGGTCGGCGATACCGGTGTAATTCGCCACGTTTTCGGCCGATGCGCCGAGCGCTTCGTTGAAATACAACTGCAAAGTGTTGGCGCCCGTGACGCTGGCGCCCAAAGCTACCGGCGGGATGACGTCGCCGTTGGAAGAAAACAATTGAACGTCGTCCCAGCCTGCATAATCGGAGCCGCCGTTTTGTTTGGCCATGAGACGCAAACGCACAAACTGGGTATTGGCCGGCGCATTGATGGTCACCGTCGTCCATGCCAGCGTATTGCGGTTCAGATCAACGTAGGAAGCCGGATTCCAGGTCGTTCCATTGTCGAATGCGACGATGTAGCCCAGTGAATCGGCGGCTTCGTAGCCCTCGGTATAGTATTTGAACGTCAGGGTGTTATCGGAAAAAGCCGAAACATCGACCGGGCCGAAATCGAGCGTATGGAAAAAAGCGCCGCCACCGCCGGTATTTTCCAGGTCGCGCATGTACCAGAAGCGGTCACCGCTCGCCGGGGCGATAGCCGGCACCACGGTCGTGTCGACCCACTGATCTTCATTCGGCACGTCGTTGTAGGGAAGCGGCGTGGCGACAAAACTGAAGTTGTCGGCCGCCGTCCTTTCAAAACCCTGCGTCAGTGTTTGTTGTGCCGAGGATGAGCCGTACAAGGCCCCCCAGATCAGACATAAAAGGAAAAACTTGTAAATCGATTGTTTCATGCCTTTTTGAAAATTTTGGTTCAAAAAGGCGAAAGTATCGGCACAGGAACCCGGCGAATGGAAAGCCTGATTTAAGGAATCATGAAATAAAGGTTAACCCCGCATCAATCCAGATCAATCCGATACCCCGCATAAACCATCCACACCATCGGCATATTCCTTGTGTCGCCCAGTTTGCTCAGATCGGTTAAGGTCTGTTGCATTGAAAGGCCTAAAATGTAATTGTCGAAAAATCGCTTTTCCAACCCGAACCGCAGGGCTGGCTGAAAACGCTGAATCCAGTCAGGCGCTTCCACGTAGTCGTAATCCCACCCGCTTTGCCTCGAATAATCCAGCGAAACTGCCGATTCCGCCGAACGCCCGTATTCGAGCATGGCCAACGGATAGTAGCCCATCTGGACACCGGTGTGCAACGAAAAACCCGCCGGCAGGCGCCGCGCACCGCTCAACGAAAACACCGCGCCGCGCAAACGCATCAAAGAAGTGGTATCTCTCAGCGTGATCCGATCGCCCTCACGGTCAAGATGCTGAATATCAATTACTTCAATGCGCGGCGTGGCATAAGAATTCGACCACAGCTCGGCACTGAGTTGCCAATCGGGCCCCAGGTTCATACGATAGCCCATGGCAATATTGACAATATTCAAAAACGGAATGAAATTGATGCGCTCTCGCTGCGTAGGTTCCGGATCAATGCCGGCGAAAGCATAAAATGCCATGGGAAAACGCGGTGTGTTTTCTTCACCGGGGCGTTTCAGTACAAAAGTGGGCGCCAGCGAATCGACCGGCTGGCTCGCCGGAGAAAATTCAGGCGTGGCAGCTACCGACAGGAAAGGAGAAAAAAGAGCGATGAACAGGAGATTTTTCATGATTGCAGAGGGGATTTTTGTTAACCTTGGACAACGATGGAATTGCAGTCAAATGAATCGGTTCGCTCGTAACCGGTCGAGTTTTTGAAATGATAAAACAAGAGACGCAAGGCCAGCGGATGCGCCCCGCACACGTCTTTTTCCTCCGGCAACAACTCCATGCCCACTCCCGTAAAGTAGCGATTCGCAGCATTAAACGGACGCTCGACCGACCAGTCGGCCACATACTCCGTCAGTCCGTTTTGGGCAAAAATTTGGCCGGACAAGCGGATTTTTCCGTCTTTCGATTCCAGCATAAATACTGCCGATCCAAAATCGTTGATCACGCCGGGGTAGATAAAGTCCTGGCCTTCGACTGTTGCTCCCAACTCATACTGCCCGTTGGCAGCGCGCCGAATCCAGATCTGGAAAGCTTGACCGGAAGCCTCGGCCGAGGCGGGCGCTTCCCAACACTCCGCATCAATATCCAGACATTCGCCGAGAAACAAACCCACCCGCGCCCCGGTATCCATTTCAATTTTGTCGAACCTGAAAACGACCTGTGATGCCGTGTCAAAAACATTGAAAGCCACGTATCGATCCATGCTGTCGATCCAGGAAAAATAGGGCGTATTTTCCTCGTACAGCGCCTGAAGCACCACCACGCCCTTGTCGTCGGAGCTGATTTGTGGCAAATGACTCTGGTAAGGCCACGACGGACAATCGCCGGTGTAAACGTCTTCATCGTTGTATCGAAAATTCACCGGGCAAAATTCAAGTCCGTCGTCGATTACAATCGTTTCATTTTTTTCGCAGGAAAATGGGAACAACAGGATGGTTCCCCCAAAAAGGAGCATGAATTTAGTACTGAATAGTTTCATAAAACTGCCTTACTTTGAATAGATTAGGTAATCTGTTTTATTGGAAATTGGTTTGCAAACAGTCGAAATTGCAAATGGTTGGCAAGACTCAATCAGTCAACAAACCATCCGCCACTTTCTCTATCTCGTAGATGGAATTGATTTTCCCCGCAAATAAGCAATAGAACTTCGGCCGATCATTCAACTGCGAGATCTCCGTCGGGCGTCCGTCGTCGATGTAATTGGCCTGCAACTTCGATTTGATCGTGAAATAGGAAAATAGGTACTCAAATTCTACCTGATCGGAAAAATATTGCCGCATCTGGGACAGCATCTTGTACGCGTTGCTGACGGGCCGTCGGAGACATTCCGTACAAATGCCGGGCGCCTCGGGTCGGCAGGCCGGGTCGGTTTCGGGCGACTGGCAATCGAAACGCGGCAGGCGATCGTAGGATATTTTATGGTGGGTGTAAGCCACGGAAGAAAGCGACAACAATCCGCTCAAACCGTAGGGCATGATAGATCCGAACGCACCGTCCATCACCGTCAGACCGCGCTCGCCAAACTGCCGCGAGGTAATAAAAGCGATCTCCGAAATCTCGTGGGTGAGATCAAGTTCCCTGACCGCAAAAAGCCGGTTGATGGCGTTGGTGGCGGCATAAGTGGCATTGATGGCGACAGGGGTCGTTATTTCATGTGCGCCCTCTCCTGCCTGAAACCGGATGGCCCATTTGTCCGAATGGGCGTGCACAGCCTCCAGCCGCACATTTTTGAACACCTGAATATTGGGCGAATGCTCAACTTTTTGCTGGTAGTGGCTTCGCAGCAATACCGGGTCGAATGAGTATTCTTCCGTTCGGTACAATGCTTCGAGGCGATGAAAATTGAACAACGGGTGTTCACTGATCCGTTCGCATCGAATGTTCAGCCGTTCGCAAAAGCGCTCGAACTGACGGGCATCCGTAAAGGACCCGAACTGTTCGATGGCATAGTATTTTTCAAAGGAGAAATTGATAAAATCGCGGTGCTCGGCCGTAAAACGCTCTTTGTGCTCATCGCTCATCGCCGCCGTGGCCAAACTGCGCGGATAGTGGTAGCCGCTGTGCAGCCTTGCCTGATTGACCAGCGACGCTTTCTGAAACAAACGCGCTTCTTTTTCAAGCAAAGCCACCCGTGCGCCCCGCCCCGCCAGCCAGAGCGCCGCATAACAACCAAATATACCTCCGCCGATGACAACAGTATCGAACTTCATCATACGCGGCAAAAGTAGGCGAGGTTTTGTGTATGCAACGGCAATCATAAAAACTTTGCGCCCTTTGCGGCCTGGCGTGACCTTTTTTTCACGCGAAGGCGCAAAGAGCGCAAAGAAGGGATACCGGGTTGTTGCCGCGGCTTTGCGTGTTTTTTATTTCACACAGCGCCGCGGATGGGATTGATGTGCTCTCCCCTATTCCACGACGAGTTTTGCTGTCAATTGTTCAGCACCCAGTCGGGCTTCAAACCAATACAAGCCAGCAGGCAAGCGCTGTTGAAGGCCGACGGGCGTTTGTTCGCCTGCCACCCGTTCCTGATCCAGCACCAGACGGCCCTGGGCGTCGTACAACCGGATTTGCACCCTTTGCCCGGCCCAGTCGCTCAGGTCGGCAAACAACTCGCCATCGCCCAGCGGATTTGGGTACAAGCGCAGCGACGAAGTTTGTCCGGCTTGTTGGCCCCGGTCGTCTGCCGGGCGGTTGTTGTTGGGCTGGGTAGTGATCGGGCAACTGAACGTATTCAGGTGCGCTTCATAAAACACCTGCGATTCGAGGCGGCTGGCAACCAGAATGAACGTCGGGTTGGACTGTGCCGGCAAGGTATATTCGAAGATGTCGGATGCCCCGCCGGAGATGCCCGGATCGACCGTTTTGTAGCGAATGGAATAGAACGGGACGTAATTCGGGTTGCGCACCACGTAATCGCGTCCGGCCGGAGAAGTGTAGGTCGCAGCATTGGCTGGAGCCAGGGCTGTGACGCTCAGCGGCACTTCAATTGCCGTGTACACCAGTTTGCTGCTGCAATTGTTGGTCACACGGATGCGGTAACTCAGGTTTTGCTCCGCATCCTTGCTGATGCCCAGCAATTCGTAGGTCATGCAGCCGATCGTTTTGGTATCGCAGGGTTCTTCATCCGCTTCGACACTGACGGTAAAACAGCAACTTGCCGTATTGCCGCAGGAGTCGGCAGCCGAATAACATACCTGCGTTGCCCCCAGCGGGAAAGCGCTGCCGCCCGGCAGGCCGCTGGTTTGCGTCAGGGCAATACCCGGGCAGGGACAATCGCCGCTGGCATCGGCCGGATCAAAGTTGACAACTGCCGTGCTGGCGCCGGAGACCACCTGAACGACGATGTCGGCAGGACAGGTCAAGGTCAGACCGGTCGGATTGTCGGGGATCAAAAATTGCAACTGATAGATCATAATCGTGTCGCAGCCGGCGCCTGAAGCAGGTAAAGTATCCGTTACCACCGTCGGTTGCGTATATACCTGGCCATTCAGCAGCACTTCATCGCCGTTGCAAAACTCGATGATTTCCGTACGGATCGGCAAAGGCAGCACCGTCACCACAAACGTATCCTGGAAAGTGCAGCCAAGATCGGACAACGCCGAAACGGTGTAACTCGTAGTGACATCGGGTTGGATGAGCACCGTTTCACAGTCCGTACAGCTGAGGCCGGCAGCAGGCGCCCATTCGTAGCTGTCGTAACCGACGAGTGAAATCGTGGTCGACTGGCCCGCGCACAATTGCTGGTCGGGAAACTTGATATCGGGCAGCAAACTGAACGTCAGAAAGACCGAATCGCGCTGCTTGCGGCCGCATTCATCCGTAACTTCGACCCAATAAACCCCAATATCCTCTGCCGCAAATGTGGCCGCGGAGGAGCCGTCCTGCCAAACATAAGAGATATAACCGGGGCCGGCATCGAAGACAACCGTACTGTCTTTACACAAGATCACATCGGGACCGAGATCAAGCGTCGGCGAGGTAATTGACGGGACGACTATGCTGTCGAGGTTGTTGGCATAGTTGCACTCGGTCAGGCCGCCAAGCGGGAAATTCGCAGGCGTGTACGGCCCCGGATAGAAACGACCATCATCGTTGACAATCGCATACACAACCGGCGCATTCAGGAAAGCCTGCGGCAATGCCGGCGTAGCAAGATGGACCACACAAGAGTCTGAGGGGGCTGTCATAGCAAGGAATACCGGTGTGGCGCCTCCGTTTGTTTCAAAGGGATTTTGGGTATAAAAACCGACCCACACCTGGGGCACATCAGTTCCGCCGAGGTTACACAGATCGAAATGAAAGACCGGGCCGCCGTTTGTACAGCTGACTTCGGTCAGGGTCAGGGCAAGGTCGAGCGATTCTGCAATCAGCGTCAGTTCCACCAGCGTATCACAGGCGCCCGCAACACCCGGAATGGTGTCGAAAACAATATCCGATTCGGTAAATACCTGTCCGTTGATCAGGACCGAATCGCCGGCACAGAAAGTGATCGTGTCTTTCAACATGATTTGCGGGAGAACCGCAACCGTAAAAGTGTCGAACAACACACAACCCAGGTTGGAGAAAGCCGCTACGGTATACGTCGTTGTGACGTCGGGCTGAATGTTCACATTGGCGCAGTCGGTACAACTGAGTCCCGTCGATGGCGCCCATTCGTAGGTGTCGAAACCCGGAAGGTTGAGATCGAGCGACCCGTTCGGGCAAACAGCCTGATCGGGAATTTTGGTGTCGGGCAAGAGGCTAAAACTCAAAAGCACAGAATCCCGTTGAACAAAGCCGCAATTATCCGTCACTTCTACCCAATAAATACCGGCCACCGAAGCGGCAAAAGTTGAGGCATTGGAACCGTCTTGCCACAGATAACTGCCGTAACCCGGTCCGGCATCAAACACCACGGTGCTGTCGGCGCACAGAATAACGTCCGGACCCAGGTCGAGCGGCACAAACGGCGCGGGTTCGATGAGAATACTATCGAGGTTGTTGGCATACGAACATTCATTGATAATCGTCAGCGGAAAATCGTCCAGACTATACGGCGTGGCCGTCAGGCCATTGTCGTTCACCACGGCATAAATAGTTCCTCCGGAAGCGATGGAATAAGGCAAAGCGCTGGTACTCAGCGAAACACACTCGCCCGACGCTGGATTGGCCAAATAAACGCCCAATGGTGTGGCGTTTGTATCAAAAGGATTGGCATCGTAAAACGCGACAAAAAGATTATTCGGCTGAATCACACTGACACCGCCGTTGCATACCTGGTAATAAATAACCGGATTGCCATTGACACAGACAAAGCTGTCGATCGATACGAAAAAGTCCTTGGTATCCGAGAGGATAAACAATTCAACCAGGGTATCACATTGGCCATTAATGCCCGGAATAGTATCGAACACCAGCCCTTCATCCGGCCAGGCGAAAGTAAGGCCGTGGTAGTAAATCGTATCGCCAATGCAATAAGAGAGGGTATCGGTGAGCGTTACCCGCGGCAGTTCTACGATGGTATAAATACCGATGGTATCGCAGAACTGGCCGTTGTGGTTGGTCAGCGTATCCATGATCGTGCCGGGCTGATCGTACACGACCCCATTAATCGTAACAAAGCCGCCCGGGCAAAAGAGCTGCACGCCAAAGTCGCTGACCACGTATTGCCGCGGTACAAAATGAGTAATGAGCACGGTATCGCAGCCCGGACCGGGCAACAGGGTCGTCACCTCGTCGGGCGCATAAAAGATCGTGCCCTCGAAATCGTAGGGCTCGCCGGGACAAAGCGCGATGGTATCGTGCAAAACGGGCTGTGCGGCGCCGCAGAAATCGGCCGACAGCGGGAAGAAACTTACGATTTCAGTGAAATTATCGATCGGAGGAAAAAAGAACGATGTTTCAAAAGTCACATCCCCGGTCGTCGGCAAATATTCGGATACGGCGACCGCCAGTTCGCTTTTGCAGCATCCGTCGACGAGCCCGTCGGCATTGGTTTTCACCAGTAAAACATCGGCGTCGCCATTATCTGCGTTTCTCGTCACACCTACGCCAAGATAGCCGCCGTCGTCGGTCGCCAGGGCCTTGGCAAACCTGTCGAGGTCGGTACCGCCAAACCGGTACGCCCATTGCACGTTGCCCGTTTCATTCATTTTTATCATACAGGCATCACTCGCCGATGTGGGAGTAAAATCGTAGGGAGTGGACAAAAAGCCTCCGTCGGGCGTTGGAAGGGCGACACCGCGCCAACTGACGTTGCCAGGCTGGTTGTACACCTTCGACCATTGGATGGCACCATCGGGGGTCGACTTCATCAGCCAATGGCTCATGAACGCATGGGCACTGGGCGACCAGGTCGCATCGGACAGCGCCAGATTGCCGTCCTGTAACCGGAAGACGTTGTAGAGCGA
>JAEUUU010000157.1 GCA_016787345.1 Saprospiraceae bacterium
ACGACTGTTTCTGCCGCCTTGCTTTGCGCCGATTCCGGCAGGGCGATATTCTTGCTTTTCAAGTAATTGGGGCTGACCACCAGCACATCTTTCCCGCCGATTTTCCCCTGAATGCCTTGCGCCGTGAGCGACTGAAAATCGCGAACTTCGAGCAACTTAACACTCTTTTCTTCCGCGAAGCGCACAATTCCCTGCGCGATGGGGTGCTCGGAGTTTTGTTCTAAGGAAGCGGCGAGTTGCAGAATGTCCTGTTCCTTGTATTTAGTTGCCACGGACACCACGCGGTTCACGCCGAATGCGCCTTCGGTAAGCGTACCGGTTTTGTCGAAGACTATGGCCGTAATCTTGCGGGAATTTTCAAAAGCCGTGCGGTTGCGGATAAGCAATCCGTGCTGCGCCGACAATGCGGTGGAAATGGCGACTACCAGCGGAATGGCCAGCCCCAGCGCATGCGGACAGGCGATAACCATCACCGTCACCATCCGTTCGAGGGCGAAGGCCGTCGTTTGGCCCGCCCAAAGCCAGTAGCCCAGCGTCAGCAGTCCGGCGGCGATGGCGAGGTAAGTCAGCCAGCGTGCGGCGCGGTCGGCTAAGTTTTGAGTTTTGGATTTACTGGATTGGGCTTCCTGCACCATGCGCACCACTTTTTGCAGATAACTGTCCTGTCCGGCATTGGTCACCTGGATTTTTAAGGTGCTGCTACCGTTCACGGCTCCTGCAATGACTTTTGCGCCGATCGCCTTAACTACCGGCTGCGATTCGCCGGTCAGCATGGATTCATTGACGTAGCTCTCGCCATCTATCACCTCGCCGTCTGCCGGTATTTTTTCGTTGGTTTTCACCAACACCACCTGTCCGACTTGCAGGTGTTGCACCGGGTGGTCTTCCACTGTTCCGCTGGCCTGCACCACATGCGCCTCGGCGGGCATCAGGCTGACCAACATTTCTAATGCCCGCGATGCGCCCGACACGGTTTTCATTTCAATCCAGTGGCCGAGCAGCATCACCACGATAAGCGTGGCCAATTCCCAGTAAAAATCCATCCCCGGCAGCCCGAAGGTGACCGCCACGCTGTACACAAACGCTACTGTCGTGGCCAGCGCGATGAGCGTCATCATGCCGGGGATGCGGTGGCGCAATTCGGCCATAGCCCCGACCAAAAACGGCTGGTTGCCGTAAGCAAATAGAATGGAGGACAGGCCGAACAACACCCACTTGCGCCCTGCAAAATCGAGGTGAAACCCAAAGAAGTGCTGAATCATATCGGACAGCAACAATATGGGCACGGTCAAAGCCAGGGACAACCAGAATTTGCGCCGGAAACCGTCCACCGAATGGCCTTTGTGTTTGTCGTGTTCGCCGTGCTCACCGCCAGCCGAGGCATGATGAGCATGAACGCCGTTGGCGGCAGCCGGTGATAATCGGTGTTCTTGTCTTTGGGGCGGGGTGGGGTGGTGGTGCTCGTGATTTTCCATACGTTTAGTTTTTATGGCCGGAGTTGTTTTTTTGAAAGTTCAATTTTAACACGACGCCTCCGGTCAGTCGAAAAATTCGGCTGACATTCCGCCCGCTTGATATTTTCCCAAAACTTGCATAGAAACCCGTTTTTCCGTTATCCGAATAATAGGCAGTACCGCCGAATTGCCAGTACGAAACGCCGTAGGCCTGTGGTAAATCCGGCACATCGGGCACAAAATCCGCCCCGCCTTGTGTCACTTGCCGTTCTATCCAGGCATCTAAATAGTAATGTGCCGCGGGCAGACCTATTTTTGCTAAAAATGTAGCATAACTCTTGGGCTTGACAACTTGATAATCAGGGCGTTGTTGGAGGACGACAGACAGGTCGCGCTCCGAAATTTCATCCAACCGCCAGTTGTACCCGCTCGTCAGGTTCATGAAAATACCGAATTTGGACTCAAATTGAAAAAGAGCCCGCACCGGTATGACAACAGATTTTTGCCCCAAAGCGCCGACAGTAACAGGCGCGTAGTCGCTCAATGGAAAACTACTGCCAATGCCCAAAATGCCGTTAAAATACCCCGCATCACCAAGCGCAACCCGTAAAGGGCGATATTTGAGGTACAATCCGCCGTCCTGCAACCCACTGTTTTGATTGGTGTACACGTATGGCACGGACACGACCACATCCAGCCGGTCTGTTACCCCGTATTCGGCAAAAAAACTGAGCAAGTTGCCACGGTAAGGCAAGTTGAATACGCTACCGTTTGCGCCGCTGAATTGTTCGGCTTGCATCCCGGAATAGGAAATCGCCACATCCAGGTGTTTGGCGCCTTTCATATAGCCGTCCAGCGGCCCTTGCGCCCGGGCGAGCGAAAAGCACACAACAAATTTTAGGAGGAGGGCGGCAAGCATTGTATTCGTCATTTTCTTAAAACAGGTATTCCTTCACGCACTTTTAATGTTTATGCCCACTGTGATCGTCGAAGGGGTCTTGATATACGTCCTCTTTCAGCCACTTCAAATCTCTTGTTTCGAGCGCCTTTCGGATATGGCCCCAGTTGTGGTTTTGTGGTCCGGCGGCGAGGTATTGCAGTGTGCCGTTCTGGTCGGCCAGAAGCCGTTCGAGCATTTTCTTTTCGTTCAGTGACTCGATGGCGAGTTCGGCTGCTTTGTTCAGGCTCTTATAAGCTTTGCCGTGCTTCTTTTGTGCTTCGTAGGCGACGGCTTTGTCGTAATGAAAAAACCAGTCGGTCGCATCTCCGGCGGCAGTAGCTGGCGCCTTACTCGTGGTGCAATTCGCGCCAAAAGCCAGCAAAATCAGCAGTAAAAGAGCATTTTTCATAAAATCTTCTTTTAAAAGGTGGCGCGAAAACTGTTCCGCGCCACCGGACGTAAACAAAAACTACCACCTCAAAACCTGCTTTTTTCTTTTAAAAGCCGGGCGGAAGGTGTGGAGCTCCCGTCCCGGCCAAGTGCCCTGTAAGCGACTTGTTTTCTTTTTGACAGCGTCATGTTGAGGCGGTTTTATTGAACAATGACTTTCCTGACCGCGATGACGTTTTCATCGGTCTGGACTTTCAGCATATAAACCCCTGTTGGAAGCATGGACGAGAGGGGTATCTGTTCGTTCAGCATGGTCACATCGTGCAAATGGATGGGGCACAAGGGGCTTGCCCCGCGCGCGTCCGCCATCGAAATAGAAACATCGGTGGGGTGTTCAAAGTCGGCTTGTATGCTCAACTTGTCGGTGACCGGGTTCGGCCAAATATTTACTGCCACCTCATCAGGTACAGGATTGGGCGTACCTGTTGTGATGAAGGCAGGGCTAA